>DUPA01000065.1 GCA_012838515.1 Natronincola sp.
ACTCCATAATGATTTCGTTAGAAATCATCTACACAAACGTCTCAGTTTAACAAAGTTAAACTATTTGGCTTATTCTCTCCAAACACAAATGTTTGAAGATTGGTTGTTTAGTTTTCAAGGTTCTTAATGCCCATGCAGTACATTGTTTGAACTGTTTCCCACACGGGACATTGATTAATATACCACCTATCGCCTCTCTGATCAAGACGATTATTCTCCAAAAATACTGGTTTTGCACTGGAAATCTAACTCACTCTTTATATTCCTACATATTTCGCCATTATTCAACTTCACTTAAAAAGAAAAGCCTGCTTGCACCCACTTAATTAAAAAAGCGGGATATTGAGCAAACAGACTTTGATGTATTTCCTATATTAAGAACGGGGACGCATATGGGGAAACAATAAAACATCCCTTATGGAAGGAGAATCGGTAAATAACATAACCATACGATCTATACCCAAACCTAGACCCCCGGCAGGAGGCATACCGTACTCAAGAGCAGTAATGTAGTCATCATCCATCATATGTGCTTCATCATCACCCTTTTCTCTCTGGGCGACCTGATCACTGAATCGACCTTTTTGATCAATTGGATCGTTTAATTCGGTAAAACCGTTAGCAACTTCCCAAGTAACGATAAAAGGTTCAAAGCGGTCAGTCAAAAGCGGATCGTCTTTTTTCCGTTTAGCTAATGGACTAACTTCGACGGGGTGATCAACAATGAATATGGGCTGAACTAATTTAGGTTCAACGAAGGCATCGAAAAATTCATCAACTACATTAGCATAGGACGCATTTTCTTCTACTTCAATATTCTTCTCTTTGGCGATTTGCCTTGCTTGAGCATCATTCAAGCCTTTTAGGTCTATCCCGGAATACTCCTTAATGGCGTCTAGAAGGGGTTTTCTAGGCCAAGGGGGAGCCAAGTCGATCTCCTGTCCTTGAAATGTTATCTTCGTTGTGCCAAAAAGCTCATTTGCGATATGTGCGTAAATGTCTTCGGTAATTTTCATCATATCACTTGCATCGCCATATGCCATATAAAGCTCACACATGGTGAATTCCGGATTATGCTTTGTGGAAATCCCCTCATTACGAAACATCTTTCCCATTTCGAAGACACGATCAAATCCACCTACGAGTAACCGTTTAAGATAAAGTTCGGGTGCAATCCTTAAATAAAGATCCATATCTAAAGCGTTATGATGGGTAGTAAAAGGACGCGCAGTGGCACCACCTGCAATAGTGTGAAGCATTGGAGTTTCTACCTCAATGTAACCTCTATCGGCCAAAAAGTTTCTCATTATCTGAATGATTTTACTTCTTGTTTCAAAAACTTCACGTACATTAGGATTAACAATGAGGTCAACGTACCTTTGCCTATAACGTAAATCAACGTCCTTTAATCCATGCCATTTTTCAGGCAAAGGACGCAACGATTTAGAAAGGATTTTTAGCTCCAGAACCTCTACACTAATTTCGCCCCTTCGGGTTCTAAAGATTCTGCCTGTGATACCCACAATATCACCAATATCTATCTTTTGAAGCAACTCATAATTCTTTTCGCCGAGCGTATTTACCCTAAAATATAGTTGAATGCGACCACTATGATCCATTAGATCGGCAAAACTAGCCTTCCCATGCGTACGCATTGACATAAGTCGCCCTGAAATAGTCGCATTTTGCTCTTCTAACTCTTCGAAGTGCTCCAAAATTTCTTTAGCGGTGTGCGTTCGCTCAAATTTTTCACCAAACGGATCTATACCCGAGTCTAAAAGGGCTTGTAACTTTTCCCTTCGAACGGCCAGAAGCTCATGTAGTTCTTCTTTTTCTTCGAATTCCTCCGTGAGATCGTGTTGTTGGTCATTCACCATGATTACCTCCTGTTTTATCTGGCAACCTTTAATATTTCGTATTGTAACACTCCATCGAGAACCTCAACTTCTACGATTGTACCGGGTGTTTTTCCCATAATGGCTTGACCTACCGGCGATTCGTTGCTTATTTTGGCTCCCGCGGGATCTGCTTCAGCCGAACCTACTAACTGATACTCGAAAACATCAGCTGTTTCCAGATCCTTAATGGTAATCTTTTTGCCTAACGAAACAATGGTATCATCTTCGTCTGCTTCTATAACGATTGCGTTACACAAAAGCTTTTCTAATGTTAGAATACGTCCCTCAATAAAAGCCTGTTCGTTTTTGGCATCATCGTATTCGGAGTTTTCGGAGATGTCGCCAAAATCAAGTGCGGCACTGATTCGCTCAGCCACCTCTCGGCGTTTTACTGTCTTTAGTATCTCCAATTCCCCTTCAAGCTTTTTTAAACCTTCTAATGTCAATAACGTTTCTTTATCTGCCATAAGTCTTAGCCCCTTTACACGTAGTACTTACGTCTTGTTTACTGACTTAAAAATGCAAATATACCCATGAAAGCGATTAATTCGGCTTATCATGATCTTTCTCAATGCTTTATCTATTATAAGTAACAAAAAAAGGGATGTCAAGAACGTCTAACCAACGCCCCCTATTAGCACTAAAATCATCTTGAGAATTGTAACCGTTTCTGTCCATCTATTCCATACTAGAGTATCCTAATTCAGAAAATAAAAAAGAGGGAGCAATCCCTCTTTGTTTGAACTCTAATTTGACATGGCAAAACCATTTTCTTTAAATCTTTCTCTCCGAGGCACAAACCCAATCTCGTCAAGCACTTTGTTGTAGTCGTCAGCGGTGATCTCATTAAGGGGTTTATCTAACAAGGCAACGATTAAACCCTCCATGACATTAGTACCGAAAGATCTACCATCGAGATTTGGAGTGGTTGTTATTAATTCTTCAATATTACGCATTCTTAGAAAATCCACATCATTTTCGGTTATAGTGTTTGTTAAAATTATTTTTCCACTTAAATCATCTGGCATATATTTCCTAATCATGTGATAGTCTCCGGCAATAATATCTGCCCAATCATAAAACTTTTCGTACTTACTTAAATTAGGAGCCGCCTCTTGATTCGAGCCTATGGGATAAAGCCATTTAAAGGGGAATTGTACAACTATGGGTGCTAATATAGCCACGGCATTTTCCAAAACCTTAAGTTTATAAATGGGAACGGGGATGCCAAGCACAAACATAAAATCGCCATATAATACTTGGCTGCCAGTATCTTGCAATGCTTGCGCCATGCCAAATCTGTCTAAAGCACATGTAAGTAGAACGTTTTTACCGGAAAATAGGTCGGGATTCTCGCGAGCAAGATTTTGGATCGCCCTACGTTCTAGTGTATTCTTAAGACCAGATCCATCAACGATAGGTGTTTTCTTAGGTGCTCTAGCTATCTTCTTTGCTTCTCTCAAAATAAAACGGCGTTTTCCACCCCATATATAAAGATCTATTCCACCCATTCCGAAAGCCGCAACTTTACCATCGAGCTCTTTTATGAGGTCAATGGCTTTCTGGATATCACCGTTAGTACCTATTCTTTCAATGGAGAAATCTTCTCCGCAGACATTAATTATGGCTTTACCATCTCTCAATGACGATCCTATGCTGACGCTCACAATTCTCCTCATACCTTACTCCCCTTTGATCGACACTATAAGGTCACGGAACATATTGGGACTGAGATAGATATCTTCTTCTATGGGAGATTCGCCGATAATTAGCCCCACAACTTTTTCCCCTAAGATGGTTTCTGCCAGTCGAATGCGCATATCAGAACCAATCATAATCACATGATCGTAGGCACTCATATCCATCAATAGTTCCATTAACCAATTAAGTAATTTTCTTCCGTCGTAAGATTCGAGAATCTCCCACCGCTCTTTATCGTTCAATATTAAGCTATATTCCACTCCAAATTGCGAAGAAACTTTCTGCAATTCCTCAACATTTTGCAACGGGAACCCGATAATCGCTAAGCTTCCGCCTTTACGCACCTCAGCCAGATTCTCCAAACGCGAAATAAAAGAACGATCGCAACCCACTCTTTGGGCCACCTCTTGTTGTGGAAGCCCGGATTTTCTTAACTCTAAAATATTGTCAATAATCTTATTCAATTTATTTCGACTGAGCAGTTTTTCGCCGATACGGAAAAAACCCACTATATCACCACCATGTTGTGCACACAATGTACACAGTCATTATATCACGGGATTCAAGGGTCTACAAGAAACTTTTTAGCAAGTCCTTCATGTCCGCTAAATCTGACGTGGTATTAATAATCCTTCTGACTTCCGAAGAGCTGGGAACACCTTTTAGGTACCAAGCTAAATGGGGACGCATTTCCCGAATTGCCCTATCTTCACCTGTGTACTTTACCTTCATGTCTAAGTGCCTCATGGCCAAAAGGATTCTTTCTTCTATACTGGGTTCGGGTATATTTTCGCCCGATTTGAGCCAAGCTTGAATCTGACCGAATATCCAAGGATTGCCCTGTGCGCCTCGTCCAATAGCAATATGATCGCATTTCGTATATTTGAACATTCTTTCAGCATCTTCCTTTGTGAAGATATCACCGTTACCTACTATGGGTATATTGCAATTAGCCTTGACCTCGGCGATCATGTCCCAGTTGGCTTTACCTGAATAAAATTGTTCACGTGTTCGTCCATGAATTGTTATCCAATGAATACCGACGTCTTCTAATATTTTCGAAATTCGAATGCAATTAACGTTATCATCATCCCAGCCCAACCGTATTTTAGCCGTTACCGGAATAGGTACGGCGGCTACGACTGCCTCTGCAATGTCACCTAGTAGACTCGGAATTTTCATCAGTGCAGAGCCATCGCCATTTTTTACAATCTTCGGCGTAGGACAGCCAAAATTAAGATCAATCATTTCCGGTGCCACATGCTCATAAACTATTTGTGCCGCATGTGCCATTGTTTTCGGTTCATGTCCAAAGATTTGTATGGCAACGGGTCGTTCTGACTCGTCTATAGTTAACAAACGAAAGGTCTTTTGGTTTTCGTATACTAAAGCTTTTGCCGATACCATTTCACTTACAACTAAATCTGCCCCGAACTCCCTGGCCAAAATTCTAAATGGCAAGTCTGTCACGCCGGCCATCGGTGCTAAAAACACTCCCATTAAAATACCTCCGTAAAAGAAAAAGCAGGGATATGATACCCCCTGCTTTTTAATGTAACTACAATTAATCGTTTTCTTTCATGTTGTATCTGCTTAGGAAACGTTCGACCCGTCCACCAGAGGAGCTACGTGACTGTCTCTGTCCAGTATAGAAGGGGTGACATTTGGAACATACTTCCACCCTTATTTCTGACTTTGTAGAACCGGTTTCGAAGGTTTCGCCACAGGAACAAGTAACAACACTTTTCCCGTAATTTGGATGTATATCAGTTTTCATGTTCAAATTCACCTCACTAACTTTACTGGCTAAACCAAAAAATATTATAGCATAGTCTAGCCAACTTAGCAATAAAGTGAACTAGATTTTCTTATACTATCTTAAATATGGGTGTGGATTGACAGGTGTATTACGTTGACGGATCTCAAAGTGTAAGTGAGGACCGGTAGAATTACCGGTATTACCACTATAAGAGACCACCTGTCCTCGTTCAACTTTCTGACCCACTTTAACATTCAAACGCGAATTATGGGCATAGCGGGTTTCTACACCATTGCCGTGATCGACAATTACTAAAATTCCATAACCACCATTCCAACCGGCAAAAGTAACGCGACCATCAGCTGCTGCTTTTATGGGTGTACCCGTGGGTACTGCAATATCCATACCATTATGCATACTACCCCAGCGCGGTCCGAAAGGTGATGAAATACGACCTTTCACCGGCCAATCGAAAGCTTTCTGCAATTGTCCGTTAACTACCAACACATAACGAGGTCTCAATCTTGTAGCCCCGGGAATGACGATCTTTGTATTAGGTGCAAGTTGACTGGGATCGGCAATGTCATTAGCTTTGCTAATATCATCAACGGTAATTTCATACCGCTCCGCGATTTCCCACAAACTCTCTCCCGATACAACTTTATGTAGAACACCTTGTACGGATAGAATCTGTAATTCTTGCCCAATGGAAATTCTATTGGGATCTTTAAAATCGTTCGCAGATAAAATTGTGTCAATAGTAATCCCATATGCCGTAGCAATATCCCACAAGGTTTCTCCGGCATGGACTTTATGAATGAAGATTGTTGGTTTTCTCTTTTCCTCTACCTTAGGAGTGGAAGGTGTGGGTGGAACTAATTCTTCTCGGTTCGAATAGTCTGCTGATGCCCCTTCATTAGCCTTTGCCATTACATCGGAACGAACACCGGCTCCTGTCACAAAGTCGAAGGAGTCATGAAAAACCGATTCCGTCTGAACATTATCTTCCGGTTCAAAATCGGACGCTACAGTATCAATAATCTCTTGTGGAACGGTTTGTTTGATTTGATCATCTAGAATATAATCTGATACATTTATATAAATCAGACTGTCTAGATCCCAATCTCCACCGCCAATATGCATTCGTGTGTCTATTTTCCCGAGCATACCGAAACTGAAGATGACCATAAATGTTAGTAGAATGAAAGCTTTGCTGCGGATGAACCTCCTCCACATAATGATTCCTCCCTCGAAACTTAACAATACCCTCTTAAAAATCTTCGACGTAAAATAACAAAGTCCTTTTACTTGTTCCTTATATTTTCAGCAAAAGTTGAAGTGGTAATCAACTCCAAAAGTTCCTGATTATTTTTTGTATTCGTTACTCGCTCTAGTAGTAAATCTAAAGTTTCTGCTTGACCAAGTGAACCCATGGCCTTTCTTAAAACCCAAGTTGCATCCAATTCTTCCGGTGTCAACAATAGATCTTCCCTTCTTGTACCCGAACGATAGATGTCAATAGCTGGGAAGATCCTACGTTCAGCAAGCCTGCGATCTAAATGAAGCTCCATGTTACCTGTACCTTTAAACTCTTCGTAAATAACATCATCC
The DNA here is from genome assembly GCA_012838515.1 of Natronincola sp. GTDB lineage: Bacteria > Bacillota > Limnochordia > Darwinibacteriales > Darwinibacteriaceae > DUPA01. The sequence continues at coordinate 6,970 of DUPA01000065.1, forward strand.
ATACGACTGCCAGTTTCCACCAATGCCGTTGCCAATATTGTTAAGCTGCCCTGCTCTTCTAGTTTTCTTGCGGCACCAAAAAAGCGCTTAGGCCGATGCAACGCAGCGGGATCCACGCCCCCGGAAAGAGTGCGTCCACTCGGTGGGACAATTAGATTATGGGCTCTGGCTAATCTTGTGATGCTATCTAATAAAATTACCACATCTTTACCCGATTCTACCAAACTCTTAGCCCTTGTCAAAACTATATCGGCTACACGCACATGGTTTTCAGGCGGAAGATCAAAAGTTGAACTGATTACTTCCCCATCCACAGAACGCTCCATATCAGTTACTTCTTCCGGTCGTTCATCTATAAGCAAAACAATTATTTCCATGTCAGGATGATTTTCGGCTATAGAGTTCGCCAATTGTTTTAGAATCGTTGTCTTTCCGGCTTTAGGTGGAGAAACAATCAAACCCCTTTGGCCAAACCCAAGTGGAGATACAAGATCCATTAACCTCATGGAATAGTTATCGGGTTTTGTCTCCAAGTAGATTCTCTGATTTGGATAGATAGGTGTAAGTTGATCAAAACAAGGACGCTTAGGCGCAAGCTCCGGATTGGTAAGGTTAATTGCCAAAACCCTAAGCAACGCATAATATCGTTCGCCATCCTTAGGGGGACGGACCTGACCTAAAATTTCATCACCGGTACGCATGGAAAATCGCCTAATCTGTGATGGAGAAACATATACATCATCGGGACCCGGGGTATAATTATCTACACGTAGAAATCCGTAACCCTCATTAGTTATTTCTAAAATGCCACTAATGAATAGCAAATTTTCCTTTGTTGTTTTATATTTCAAAATTTCTATGATCAAATCCTTTTTTCTAAGCCTAGTAAAACCCGAAACCCCCAAATTCCTTGCTAACTCTTGCAACTCGAGAGCAGTCATTGATTCTAGCTCTGCAATATTCAAGCATTCACCACCTTTAATTGTGGAGCACAATTTAAGCCCTTCCGGAAGAACCAAATAGTCTCATCTTTGTTTTTACAACTTGTTTCATATTTTCACGTGCCGGCCCTAACATTTTACGTGGATCAATTTCTTTAGGATTCTTCGCTATAACATCCTTGATAGCTTCAGCAAAAGCCATTCTTAGCTCCGTATCAATGTTGATTTTAGTAATTCCATGGGGGACAGCTGTTAAAATAGCTTCGTCGCTGATACCTGATGCACCGTGTAAAACCAAAGGAACATCTGTGGCAGCTGCAATTTCTTTCAGACGCTCAAAGTCAAGCTTCGGCTCTCCGTGGTATACTCCATGGGCTGTTCCGATGGCAATGGCCAATGCATCTACATTAGTTCTATCTACAAACTCCGCTGCTTCCTGGGGATCTGTAAATGTTGCATCCTCGGAATCAACAACGATATCATCTTCGACACCCCCGATTTTACCTAATTCGGCTTCAACGGAAACATTATTGGGGTGGGCAACTTCAATTACTTTTTTGGTCAAGGCAATGTTCTCTTCAAAAGGATGCTGAGACCCGTCAATCATTACAGCTGAAAAACCATGGCGAATACATTGTACAGTTTGAGTAAAACTTGTTCCATGATCTAGATTCAAGGCAATTGGCACAGTTGCTTTTTCAGCGGCAACTTTAGCCATTCCGGCAATATATTCTATGCCTGCATATTTAATTCCACCTTGGCTCGCCTGTATAAATACCGGAGATTTTTCTTCTTCAGCGGCCTCAATGATTGCTTGCAAAATCTCCATGTTGTTTAAGTTGAAAGCCCCGACTGCATATCCACCTTTTTTTGCTGCTTTAAATAACTCTTTTCCCGATACTAACAATTAATTCTCCTCCTTCTGTCTCATGCTAAGGCAAGGGTTTTAGCCATCTTTCCTTAATTTGCGGGAAACATGGTTTAATAACGATTTCCTCGATTTGAGACAACCTATCTAAATCTTTTTGTGTATTAGCGCTGATACGCACCATACCATTACAAGACGAACAAACTAACTCCACTTGTTTAGGGTAAACATCTATTCCAATTGAAGGTTGTTCGCACTCACATCTTATTTTATGCCTTTTTGCCAACTCCTGCAAGATATTTAAGACATTATTCATTATTATCGGATCAGAAAAATCACCTGTTGTGGGCTCAAACTGAAAGGCTTTCTTCGAGACGTACTCCTTGATTATTTCTGAAGTACCCAAATAGCCTAGTTCATTCCCTTTTTCAGGTGATGACATATTAATCAAATTTGATTTTACTAGCTTATTTCTGCGTAAGGTAAAATAAACGCGTTCACCGTCAATGTCCAAAATATCTATCTCAATGTTTTCTCCAACACCTCGCAGATGCCCTAAAGAAAAACCACACCGACACAAAAGATGGACAGATTGCCGGGAGATAGAAAATAGAGAAAATTTACGTTTTTGGATTTGTTGACAAGCGGGACAGAGCAACGCAATAGTTCTCTCGCTCTCTAAAATCACTACAAATTCCTCCTATCGCGTATAATTATTCGCCAACAAGAAGGAATTTCCTCTGATATTATTGTATTTTGCCAAAGATATCACGTTTTACCAAGATGCCCTTGTCTTCTTCCTCTACAGTGTAATTAACCAAAATATAACTTGCTTGTCCCTGATTATTAACCCAAATTAGAGCGTCTTGGAAGTCCTTGTCTGTGATGGGTCTTAGAGAAGCAATACCTGTAGGCTTTCCTTTTCTCAATATCTCACAATCAGTTGTTAATGAGAGGCGAAGCCCCTCGCCTGAGCAATCCACCAAAATACTGTTTTCCCCTTGATAGACTTGTCTTATCTCACAATGAACGACCTTCCAATCATGTGCATGTACATAACCGGAAAATAGTATTAATAATGCAATACCAATAATAATTACTTGAAATCTTTTTAAAAACATAGCGCACACCCTTTCTAAAAAAGAGTATGCACCAAATTTCCCCATTTATTCAAAAAACTATTAATTTTCTTTTCTAAAATCATCGGGAGATAGATTTTCTAAAAACGAACGAAACTGCTCCATTTCGTCATCATCGTCTCTGGGTACCGTAATGGCATGGGCCACTACTTTGTCATCAACGTATATTGGTGCTCCCGATCGTAGAGCCAAGGCAATAGCATCACTTGGTCTAGCATCTATTCGTAAAGTTTTACCCGATTGGATTAAATGCAACTCTGCGTAATATACGTCATCGGTGAGATCCGTTAGCTCCACACGATCCACCTTGGCACCTAAAGCCAATATGGAATTTAAAAACAGGTCATGGGTTAAGGGCCTAGAAACTTCAACATTTTCCAAAACAATGGCAATGGCATTAGCCTCAGCCGGTCCTATTACCAAAGGAACATAAGAACGTTCTTCTTCATCGGTGAGAATAACTACGGGCAACATAGTTTCCCGATCAACACCCACTACTTTTACTTTCATCCTTAGCATTAGCTTACACCTCCAAGAAAGTTATTTCTTGCCCTGCTCAAGGATTGCACCAATAAACCCAACAAATAAAGGATGCGGATTAGTTGGTCTAGATTTGAATTCCGGATGGAATATGGTGCCTACAAACCAAGGGTGTTCCTGCAGCTCTATTATCTCGATTAGCTCCCCATTTTCGGAGAAACCGGCCATTCGCAGACCTTTTTCTTCCAAAAGTTTACGATAATCATTATTAACTTCGTATCGATGGCGGTGACGTTCATAAACAACGTTTTCTTTATAAGCATTAAAACTATGGGAATCAACCTGTAATTTACAGGGAAACGTACCTAATCGCATAGGTCCACCCAAGCCCGCTATACGCGGTTGCCCCGGCATAAAATCGATTACAGGTGCCTCGTCAGCACCAAACTCTATGCTACCCGCATTTTTTAATTTGGCCACATTTCGGGCAAATTCCACCACAGCACACTGCATTCCTAAACCTATTCCAAAAAACGGTATTTTGTTTATTCTAGCATATTCTACCGCTTTCAACTTCCCTTCAACACCACGAACCCCAAATCCTCCAGGTACGACAATGCCATCTAAATTAGCTAAAAGATCGTGAGTTCCTTTTTCCAAATCCTCCGCTTCAATCCATCGGATTTGCACGTCTACTCCGTGGGCGAAACCGGCATGATACAAAGCCTCCACCACACTAAGATATGAGTCGGGAAGGGAAACATATTTACCAATTATGCCCACCGTGGCTTTGGTTGATAAACCTTTAATGGTTTTAACCAGGTCCTTCCATTCTTGCAAATCAGCCTGCTTGGTTTTTAGGGAAAGTTTTTCTAAAACTATTTCGTCTAATCGGGATTCCGCGAAGCAAAGGGGTACTTCATAGATACTGCTTACATCTGTATTGGGAATTACCGCTTCTTCTTCAATATCACAGAATAGAGCGATTTTGGCCCTTAGATCACGCGTCACCTCTTCTTCACTTCGGCAAACTATTACATCAGGTTGAATCCCAATACTGCGCAATTCTTTAACGCTGTGCTGAGTAGGTTTGGTTTTTAGTTCCTTTGCAGCACTAATATAAGGAATTAAAGTGACATGTATGTAGAGACAAGACTGCCGCCCCACATCAGTTCTAATCTGCCGAATTGCCTCGAAAAAGGGTAGCCCCTCAATATCTCCGACTGTCCCACCGATTTCCACCAGCACGACATCAGCTCCGCTTTCTTTAGCAACGGAAAGAATGTGACCCTTAATCTCATTGGTCACATGGGGTATGACTTGAACCGTTCCCCCGTCATATTCGCCCCTGCGCTCTTTGGATAGAATTGACCAATAAATCTGTCCTGTACTTACATTACTCTTCTTAGTCAAATTAGTGTCAATAAAACGCTCATAATGACCTAAGTCCAGATCGGTCTCCCCACCATCTTCTGTTACAAAAACTTCTCCATGCTGAAAAGGGCTCATGGTACCGGGGTCTACATTTAAATATGGATCTAACTTAAGCACACTGACTTTTAAGCCCCTACTTTTTAGGAGTCTACCTAATGACGCAACAGTAATGCCCTTACCTAAACTCGAAACTACACCACCTGTGACAAAGATAAATTTACTCACGTTTATCCTCCCCTTGTTCCACTTCAGCAGCTATTAAATACTTTACTTTGAGTTCTGTATAAAAGTAGTTTTGAAGTATGCTCAAAAAACTAGCGCTAAAAACCAAAAACGGCACACCTACCGCGACCATGCTGAGTACAATCACCGATAGGCTCATGATTAAAAGCATGGCACTTGCCAAAGGATTATCCAGAGTAAGCAATGCCGCTCGTTTAAAAGCCTCGCGAATGCCCACGTTTTCCTGTACCAAAATGGGGAAGATAAGTTGAGTCAACACGAAGAGATATAAAATGCCCCAAAACCAAAAACCCGATAGTACTAAGAAAAATGTGCTAGGATTAGCCCTGCTAAAGAGAATATTAAAAGCCAAAACGGAGAATCCTAAGATTATGACGAAAACTATAATAGACCCTTTAAAAACATGTTTTTTAAACCCATCCCAAAAGCAACGGGCAGAAACTTCTTCACCTTTTAGTGTCTTATGAAAAATGTATTGAAGCGCCCCTGTGGAGCCGGAAAATGTAATGATGCTTAAAATGATGCTTAGTAGAAAAATGAGATAATTTTCCGTTGGAAAATATATAAATAATAGGAAAGGAGATAAACTAACTATAAACCAAGTTGCATTGCCTAAAAGAACTTTCGCTAAATGCTCATAGCTTGTCCTAATAGCACGCACGAAAACACGCCAGCTTTGGCCAAAACCCATGTTTTATTCACGTCCTTTTATCACATTTGTTCTGGAGCTTCTACCCCGAGAATTGTTAAAACCTTTTTCAAAACTATTTGAACACAAGTTACCAACACTAACCTAGAGGCTCTTAAGCTATCCTCTTCGCCTAAAATATGACAGTGAGTATAAAAAGAATGGAATAAACTAGCCAAATCCAAGGCATATCTCGTTAGACGATGGGGTTCGCGATTAATAGCACCCATTAATAGCTCTTCCGGTAAACCGGATAGCTGTTTTAATAAGGCGATTTCTGATTCATGCTGCAATAAATTTAAGTCCACATCTTTAGAAGCGGGAACTTGAATTCCCATTTCGACTCCTTGACGAATGATGCTGGAGATACGTGCATGAGCATATTGCACATAAAATACGGGGTTTTCACTTGATTGTTCCACCGCCAGATCTAAATCAAAATCCAAATGACTTTCCGGACTGCGATTCAAAAAGAAGAACCTTGCAGCGTCTTTACCAACCTCTTCTACCAGATCCTGCATGGTAATGAATTCACCGGCACGCTTGGACATCTTTACTTGCTTTCCATTTCGCAAAAGAGCAACATATTGAAGGATCATTACTTCCAAGGTATCTTCGGGGTAGCCCATGGCTTGAATAGCCGCTTTCATCCGGGCAATGTATCCATGGTGATCCGGTCCCCAAATATTTATTAGCTTAGTAAAACCTCTTTTTAGTTTATCGTGATGGTAGGCGATATCAGCGGTGACATATGTGTAAGTTCCGTCACTCTTTATGATAACCCTATCTTTATCATCACCAAATTCCGTTGACCTAAACCATAAGGCATCTTCGTCCTCAAATAGGAAACCTCGTTCCTCTAGAAACTCGATTACTCTTTCTAAATCGTTAGCCGAATGCAAATCTCTTTCTCTGAACCAGAGGTCAAATTCAACGCCATATTCCTTTAGATCGGCGCGCTGCATGTCAACCATTTTATCAGTTCCCCATTTTTTACAAAATTCCAAACGTTCTTCTTTGGGCATTTGTAATAGATCGGGTTGTTCTTTATATAATATTTGGGCTATTTCTCCCACATAATCCCCTGGATACCCGTCTTCGGGAAAAGGATAGTTTGCATCATTAATCTGTTGATAACGCGCTTCTAAAGAGCGGGCAAAAATATCTGCTTGGTTTCCCGCATCATTCACATAAAATTCGGTTTTAACATCGTAGCCCGCAGCCTTAAACATGCGTGCTAAAGTATCCCCTACGGCAGCAGCCCGTGCATTTACCACATTCATTGGTCCTACAGGATTTGCACTTACAAATTCCCACAGTACTTTTTCCCCTTTACCATAATCTGAATCGCCATACTTACCCCCTTGTGCTTCAATCGCACGAAGAGTATCGTATAGCCAATCATTACTCAGGAAAAAATTAATAAATCCGGGACCTGCAATTTCAACCTTGCGAATAAAATTACCTTGATCTAAATTGCTGAGAATGATCTGCGCCACATCGCGCGGAGCTTTTCGCGCAGCTTTGGCAGTTATCAAAGCAATATTTGAGGCAAAATCACCATGACTTGTATCCCTAGGGACTTCAAGCCCAATTTCAGGTATTTCATTTAATTCCATTTCGCCATTTTCCCGAGCAGCCTCCAAAGCCCGATAGATAGCGGAACTCAACTGTTCTTTTTGCTGTAAAACAATGCTCATTCTCGGTCCCCCTTACTAAACAAACTCCCCCGTAGGAAAGTCCTACAGGGGAAAAAAATCCGGTTGCGCCAAGCGCACATTAACCACTTGATAGTATATCATTTGTGTAGAAATTAAACAACCGACTTTTATCTAAAACAAACCGGTTATTTGACCATCTTGATCAATATCCACATCTTCTGCGGCCGGTTTAGCAGGTAAACCCGGCATTGTCATAATATCACCGGCTAAGCATACTAAGAAGCCGGCACCCAATGACGGACGCACATCGCTTATTGTGAGCGTCCAACCGGTAGGGGCGCCTTTTAATGCAGGATTATCTGAGATAGAATGCTGGGTTTTGGCAACACAAATCGGTAAATTTCCGTAACCTAGTTTTGTTAGATCACGTATGGAGCGTTTTACTTTGGGGGCGAAAACCACACCATCGGCTCCATATATTTCTTTTGCGAGAATATCCAATTTCTTTTCAATTGGCTCTGCCCAATCGTATAAAGGTTTAAATCTATTTTCTTCTTTTTCCAAAACTTCCAGTACGGTTCTGGCAAATTCAAGGCCTCCTTTACCGCCTTCTGCCACTACCTTTGATACGGCGTAGTAGACACCCACAGACTCACAGTGCTTTTCAACCAAACTTAGTTCTTCTTGATCATCGGTGGGGAATTGATTTATTGCTACCACAATTGGTATGCCAAATTTCTTTACGTTCTCAATATGCTTATCTAAATTGGTCAAGCCGGCTTTTAAGGCAGAGAGATTAGTTTTGGCAACATCTTCCCTGGACACGCCGCCATGCATGTTTAGCGCACGGATGGAAGCAACTATTACAGCCACATCGGGTTTAATACCCGAGTATCCATGGACGATATTAAAAAACTTCTCTGCGCCCAAATCTGCGGCAAAGCCACCTTCTGTCACGACGTAATCGGCTAATTTAAGACCCATTCGAGTTGCTACTATGCTATTATTACCGTGGGCAATGTTCGCGAATGGTCCACCGTGAACAAAGGCCGGCTGGCCTTCTAAAGTTTGAACCAAGTTTGGTTTAATTGCGTCCTTCATTATAACGGCTATAGCACCTTGGGCATTAAGGTCCTTAGCATAAACCGGTTCGCGATCATAAGTATAAGCTACCAAGATTTTACCTACACGCTCTTTTAGATCTTGCAGATCTTCTGCTAGGCAAAGAATTGCCATGATCTCCGAGGCAACCGAAATATCGAATCCTGCTTCCCGTACGTAGCCATCACCTAGACCGCCTAAACCTATTACTATATTTCGTAATTGACGATCATTCATATCCATAACCCGTCTAAAAATAATACGTTTAGGATCAATATTAAGTGCATTTCCCTTGGCGATATGATTATCTAATAGGGCTGCCAATAGATTGTGGGCTGTGCTTACAGCATGAATATCACCTGTGAAGTGAAGATTAATATCCTCCATTGGTACGACCTGGGCATATCCACCGCCTGCAGCCCCGCCCTTAACTCCGAAGGTTGGTCCTAGTGACGGTTCTCTTATCGCGGCTATTGCTTTTTTACCTAGCTTCCCCAAGGCTTGAGTTAAACCGATTGTGGTACAAGTTTTACCTTCTCCCGCGGGAGTTGCGGTAATGGCAGTTGTATAAATTAACTTTCCGTTGGGACGATCCTTTAAGCGTTCGAGAGCTTTGAGATCAACCTTGGCTTTATAATTTCCGTAAAGTTCAATTTCTTCGGGCTTTAGGTTTAATTCTGCCGCTATATCCGCTATGGGCTTTAGCCTTGCCTGCTGGGCAATGGCGATATCACTAAGCATTTATTAATTCCCCCTCTTAAATATTATGTTAATAGACCTATTAATCATAGTGAATGCAGACCCGTTCCTAACCCGCTTAAAATAGTTTCTTTAATCGCTTCCGAAACGGTGGGATGCGGGTAGATTATCTCGGCCCATTTTTCTAGTGTTAAATTCTGTTCTAACGCGACGGTTGCACCTGAAATCAACTCGGTGGCTTGAGGGCCAATAATATGCACACCCCTTACAATCCCATCGTCAGATGCTACCAGCTTACAAAATCCCGAGTCTGATCCTACGATGACTGCTTTTCCATTTCCTTTAAGGGAGTATTTAGAAATATGTACTTCACCGTATTTTTCCCTCGCCTGCTCTTCAGTTAATCCCACAGAGCCAATCTCAGGATCAGTATACACACAACTGGGTACAAACCACTTATGACGTGCTTTTTCACCGTAAATATTATTTACTGCGGCCCAACCTTCCTCGAAAGCTAAATGGGCGAGTTGCATTCCGCCGATAATGTCTCCCACTGCATAAATATGAGGTATACTTGTCTGAAATGAATTATTGACCTTAATGTATCCTCTGGAATCCAATTCTCCGGAAAATCCATCTGGTAAGGTAGCCTGACG
>DUPA01000066.1 GCA_012838515.1 Natronincola sp.
GAAGAGGGATACGCAGATCGAATCTTAATCGGTGGAGATTGGGGACGAGCATCATATCTCAAAGCCTATAATGGCTCACCCGGATTGGAGTTCTTGCCTAAACAATTTCCGGATTTAATGAGGCAATATGGGATCTCCGGCGAGGTGGTTGACCGTATCTTTGTGGAAAATCCAAAAGAATTCTTAGCATATTAATTGGGGACAGGTCGTTTCGCGATGCATCGCTATCGCGAAACGACCACCACACTCGGTTATTGGGGAGGAGGTAAAAGCATCAAATTTGGTTTAAAACAGCGAAGTGAAAGAAGAAAAATCTCATTACTTGCTTTTGATTTGGATGGTACCCTTTTGAATAGTTCTTCTGAGATAAGTGCTTTTAACTTATCAAGAATAAAAGACGCGGTGAAGCGCGGCGTGAAGATCACAACCTGTTCAGGTCGTATTCCCGCTTTTCAAAATATGTATCTAACACAATTAAATATACAAGGTCCCTATGTTGCCATTAATGGTGCGCTTATACCCAACGGGCAATGTGGTGAATTATACGCTAAACCCCTCCATAGATCGGAGCTGGCGGAGCTGTGTTCTTTTCTTAACGAGAGGCGATTACATGGTTGTGTGCAGACTAAAGATAAACTGTATTTTACCTCCGAAAATCCACGCACACGTCTAGTGGAACAGTACAATTCTTTAGCTGTGGGCAAGGGATTACCCAAAGCGCCCATGGGTGAATTAGCTACCATTATGGACAAAGTTGATGCAATTGTTTATAAAGCGATGATCTACACAACTTGCCAAAGTGATCTTAATATGGTGTCTAGTTTTTTAGATGGTCAATCGGGCATTGCTTATACATTTAGCGAACCGGGTTTGTTTGACATAATGACACGGGGAGTTAATAAAGGATTGGCAATTCGAAAAGTAGCAGACTACTACGATATCCCTTTTGAAGAAATCTGTGCATTCGGTGATTTCGATAATGACGTGCCTCTTTTTGAGGTTGCAGGAACTTCTGTGGCCATGGGAAATGCTAAGCAAGAATTAAAGGATGCGGCCACTTTTATAACCGACTCCAACGACAATGATGGAGTGGGAAAAGCACTGGAATTCCTAGAACAATATTTTGTTTAACTCGTAATACTACTAGATGATTCAATAGAAAGAGGAAGCTGGCTATGATATGCAAAGGTAACAAAGCCTCCGAGGGTCTTGGCATTGGTGAAGTCTTCTGTTATCGACCGGCAGAGCTAAAGGTTGTTCAAAGTTACATTGCGGAAAATGAGGTTAGTGAGACACTGGTTCAATATGAGGCCTTTAAAAGTGATGTCAAAAATCAATTGGACAGCTTGATTGTACAATTTCAGACTGTGGATCCTGATCAAGCAAAAATCTTTTTGGCCCATCGAGAAATATTGCATGACGATGCCATTGATGAGGAAATTCGTAATAAAATAGGCAAAGATCTATATGATCTCGCTTGGGCCGTAGAAACAGTTTATGATGGCTTTAGTCGACTTTTGAGTGAAATGAAAAATGAGTTATTTCGTGAACGGGCGCAAGATGTCAAGGATGTTCGCAATCGACTTTTACGAAGTATTCTAGGGCTTAAGTGTTCTGCCCTCAGTTCCTTAGATAAACCTGTAGTCATTGCCTGCCACGATCTATTGCCTTCTGATACGGCAACACTTGATTGTCATAAGGTCATTGCAATAATTACAGAAACCGGCGGCGAAACTTCGCACTCGGCAATTATAGCTAGGAGTTATGGCATACCGGCTATTTTAGGCATTGATGGATTGATGGACAAGGTTCAGGGCGGTGAATTAGTTGTGGTCGATGCCATGGAAGGTGAACTAATTATTGTTCCAACTGAAGAACAGTTAAAAGAATATAAGGAAAAACAGAAACAATATCTTGCTACTGTTTCATCTCAAAATGCTTACCTAGATAAGTTGTCGATGACAAAAGACGGTGTACGTTTTGAGATTGGAATAAATATTGGTTCTCCCAACGAAGTTGAAGTGAAACAAGCACCTTACGCGGATTTTGTAGGTCTTTTTAGAAGCGAATTTTTATATATGACCTCTCCCGGGCTACCCAGTGAGGAAGACCAATTTAAGGCTTACAAAAGGGTTTTAGAAACGTTTAAACGACCTATTACACTCCGCACTTTAGATGTGGGCGGCGATAAAAGTATACCTTGCCTTCCCTTGCCCAAAGAGGATAATCCATTTTTAGGACAGCGAGGTTTACGTTTTTGCTTCGAGCATAAGGAGTTTTTTGAAACACAAGTGCGTGCTGCTTTGCGTGCTTCCTATTATGGAGAGCTCCATTTAATGTTACCCATGGTAACTAACATGGACGATATTTATAAGGCAAAAGAAATAATATTAGCCCTCCGCGATGAACTTCTCAAAGAAGGCGTTCCAATGGCTCCCAAAACAAAACTGGGCATAATGGTGGAGATCCCCTCAATTGCGTTAATCGCTGATCACGTGGCCAAAGAAGTGGATTTTATCAGTATAGGCACAAATGATTTGTGCCAATATACACTGGCGGTAGATAGAATGAATCCGAATCTATCCGATTATTATCAAAGTTTTCATCCGGCATTATTTAAATTGATTGCTTTTTGTACTGAGGAGTTTAGAAAAAGTGGAAAACCCGTAAGTGTTTGCGGCGAATTAGGTGGGCATCCACTGGCTGCTGTGGTTTTAGCCGGGTTGGGAGTTCGTAAATTTAGCATGAACCCCCCTTCCATGGGGAAGGTCAAGCGTGCACTAACGGAAATAACCATGGACTTTGCCGAATCACTGGCGCAAAATGTATTATCTATGGCTACTGCAGATGAAGTTATTAATTATCTAGAAACTGAGCTCCGGGGTTTTACGGGGTGAGGAGGTATGATCATTATGTATGTGGGACAAGCAGTAATTATTAATAAAACGGGCTTACATGCCAGACCGGCTTATGATTTTGTGAATTTAGCCAAAGAATATAATAGTGAAATAAAGGTGCGGAACCTAAACGGTGATGATAGCCAAGCAGTCAACGCAAAATCCATAGTCTTTTTGTTATCCTTAGGGATTTGCGAAGGTGACAAAATTGAAATTATGGCAAAGGGTAATGACGAAGAAGAGGCCGTAACTGCTTTAATAAATTTAGTGGTCAGTGGGTTTAACGAAGTATGAGTGATAAGATCGGAAAAGCCATCACACCTTATTGGGGTGGATGGCTTTTTTGGTAATGTGTTATTCTATTTCGACTTTGAGGCCTACACCCGCTTCTTTGCTCGGTGTAGCATTCCATAATGCTTGTTTGCAGTGTAAATCTGTATCATGACAAATATAAAAGTTTTTGATTCTTTCGCTTTTAATATATTCACAGGTTAGGTCTACTTGCTCTTGAGTAACTTCATCAATTCTTAAATGGGAACCACCCACATATGTATTCACCTTCTCGGCCCCCGTAAGACGCTTGGCACTCTCAATGATGTTACAAATGCCATAATGGGCACATCCTGCCACAATGCTAACTTCATTACCGTTTTTATGTCGGTAGGCAAGTTGTGTATCTTCATCAACTAAGTCATCCATCCATATTCCGTCTTTCAGTTTTTTTGGTGCTTGGGGAACCTGGCGTTCAAAATTATTTGTAGATTCGATAATCCCCATGTAACATAAATTTGAAGTAAGCCAAAGAGGAGCGGGGGTTATTCTTACATCAAAATGTTGTTCCATAATCTCGCGACTTACATCTAAACCTGAAGGACCATTTTTGGTAAAGTTATATCTTTTTTGGAAAATATCTTCGTGTGATAGAAGCATGATTGGTTTTCGGGCCATGGCCATGTCTTTATAGTACTTAATGAGGTATTTTAACCCCCCAAAATGATCTTTGTGTCCGTGTGAAAGAATAACATAATCTGCTAAGCGAAGATCAATGCCCAGTGCCTCGGCGTTGTGAATAAATTTGTCGGAAAAACCAAAGTCATATAATACCTTGATGTCTTCATCTTCAATCCAAGCGGAAAATCCGTGTTCGGCATATAAATAGGAGCAATAAAGACTATTATTTTCCAGTAGTAAGGTGACTTTCAATAAATTCCTCTCCCCTCGATTATTTTGCACAAGCTTGTAAAGATGCACGATTCCTTAGTTTTAGTATATCAATTAATTTCAAATCAGAGGAGAACAGATCTGTTCGTTAATTGAGGCGCAAAAAGTGAGAATCCGGGAATGTTTAAAGTGTTTATCGGCTAATTATTTTTTTAGATATGGTAAAATAGAATTATGGGCGTCAACGGCGCCTAAGACAGATAATCTTAAATTATCTTTAATTTTTTGATAATCCGAAGGAGGACAAATGGAGTGTTAAGAGAAGAAATCCTAGCAACAACAAGAGATAGTGGGGTAGTAGCCGTTATCAGAGCATCATCTAAAGATGAGCTTTTGGATACAGCTTTAGCATTGAGTGATGGTGGAATTAAAGCACTCGAGATTACCATGACTTCACCGAATGCTTTGGATGTAACAGCTGAAATACGCAAAAGCATTGACGGTGACGCTGTTTTAGGAATGGGAACTGTTTTAGATGGGGAAACAGCGCGAATGGCAATTTTGTCAGGTGCCCAATTCATTGTCTCTCCCATTCTTAACCATGACATCATCGAAGTGTGTCGTCGCTATTCTATTCCATCGATAATAGGGGCGTTTACTCCGACTGAGATCCTCAATGCTTGGCAAGCCGGTGCCGATGTTGTAAAAGTGTTTCCTGCCACCAGATTGGGACCCAGTTATTTTAAGGATATTAAAGGTCCGTTGCCTCAGGTAAAACTAACGCCCACGGGTGGAGTAAGTTTATCCAATGTGGGAGAGTTTATAAAGGCAGGGGCCGAGTTTGTGGGAGTTGGCGGTGCTTTAGTGAACAAAGAAATGATTAAAGAAAAACGATGGTCTGATTTAGGTGAGCTGGCTCGGAAATTCGTTAATGAAGTTCAAAAAGCCAGGAATTAAAATACGTTTACGGAGTTGATATAACGTTGAGCAAGAAAATAGTATGTTTTGGCGAAATAATGTTGAGACTCACACCCCCAAATCATAGGCGTATTGTTCAAACAGATACCTTTGATGTTTACTATGGTGGCGGGGAAGCTAATGTCAGCATTACATTGGCTAACTTTGGTTTAAACTCTCACTTTATAACCAAGGTACCCGAAAACCCGTTGGGTCAGGCCGCCATCAATGAACTGCGCAGATATGGTGTTTCAACAGAACACATTGTCCGCGGGGGCGAAAGATTAGGAATCTACTATTGCGAAAATGGTGCCAGCCAAAGGCCGTCAAATGTGATTTATGATCGTGCCCATTCGGCAATTGCCGAAGCAAAACCCGAAGACTTTGATTGGGATGAGATTTTTCAAGGTGCCAACTGGTTTCATATTACCGGGATCACACCGGCATTAGGCGATAATGTGGTTGAGATCTCTTTGCGAGCTGTACAGGCCGCAAAGCGAGCCGGATGTCAGGTAAGTTGTGACTTAAATTACCGTGCTAAATTGTGGACCAGAGAGCAGGCTAATAAGGGCATGTCTCAAATAATGGAGTATGTGGATTTATGCATAGCTAACGAAGAAGATGCTGAGCAGATTTTTGGAATTTCCAGCGGATCAAAAATCGATGCCGGTGAGATCAATGTTGAAGGATTTCAACATGTAGCCGAGCAACTAATGGAGCGCTTCGGAGTGAAGATGGTAGGAAGTCACCTGCGCATAAGTCATAGTGCTTCTCGTAATGGTTGGATCGCTGTTCTTTCTGATGGCGAACAATTCGTTCAATCTAAGTATTACGATATTGATATTGTCGATAGGGTGGGCGGAGGAGACGCGTTTGCAGGTGGTCTTATTTATGCACTTTTATCAGGTAAAAATCTGCAAGAAACGGTGGAATTCGGCGCCGCTGCCTCGTGCTTAAAGCAGACAATTCCGGGTGACTTTAATCACGTTACTCTTAAGGAAGTTGAAGCGCTGGTAAAAGGCGATGGTTCGGGCAGAGTTAAGCGTTAATATCAGATAAGATAATGTTGCGGACTTTTATATTTTCAAAGTTTTGGTAAGGGGTAGGATTAATGAAGAAATTTATGGATGAGTCATTTTTACTGACAAATCCCATTTCCGAAAGACTTTATCATGAATATGCGAAAAAGATGCCCATTCTTGATTATCATTGTCATTTAGATCCTCAAGAGATCGCTGAGAATAAAAGGTATAGTAATATTACTGAACTTTGGTTAGCCCACGATCATTATAAATGGCGTGCCATGAGGGCAAACGGTATTGAGGAAAAGTATATAACAGGCGATGCCACAGACAAAGAAAAGTTTTTAAAATGGGCTGAAACATTGCCTAGATGTATCGGTAATCCTCTGTATCATTGGAGTCATTTGGAGCTTAAGAGATATTTTAATATTGATTCTTTACTTTCGCCGGAAACTGCAGAAGAAATATGGGATAAGTGTAACGATTTGTTGCAGCAAGACGGATTTTCGGCGAGGGGTTTTATAGAACGCTCTAATGTGAAGGGTCTGTGTACGACGGACGATCCCATTGATTCTTTGGAATATCATCGGGCTTTAAAGGATGATGGCTTCGCAACCAAAGTATATCCTACGTTTAGACCGGATCGGGCATTTGATTTAAGTAAACCGGGTTTTGTCCGGTGGATTAATAAATTAATGGATATTACGGGAATTGAAATAGAAACCTTTCAAGATTACCAAGAAGCCCTTAAATATCGAATCGATTTTTTTCACTCCATGGGTTGTCGTTTATCGGATCATGGAATAGATCGGATGGTTTATGGTCGGGGAACAATTGGCGAAGCCACCGAAATCTTAGGGAAAGCCCTTGGGGAAGAAGAGCTAACCAAAGAGGAAATGTCTAAATTTAACACTCAAGTTCAGCTGTTTCTAGGCCGAGAATATGCATCTAGGGGTTGGACCATGCAATTGCACTTGGCTGCCATGCGAGATAATAGCAGGCGAATGTATGATCTTATAGGTCCTAATACGGGTTTTGATGCCATGGACGATCAACCTTATGGTGAATATTTGGCCAACTTCTTATCGGATTTGGATCAAACGGACGAGTTGCCTAAAACAATTTTATATTCGCTCAATCCCATGGACAATGAATTGTTGATAACAATTGCAGGCTGTTTTCAAAGCGGGCCCACACCGGGGAAAATGCAACTGGGATCCGGATGGTGGTTTAATGATCAGAAAGATGGGATGATCAGGCAAATGGTTGCGCTGGCGAACATGGGCTTGATTAGTCGGTTTGTGGGCATGCTTACAGACTCGAGAAGCTTTTTGTCTTATACCCGCCACGAATATTTCAGGCGAATTTTATGTGATTTATTCGGTACCTGGGTTTACCAAGGTGAAGCCCCCAATGATTTGGATCTTCTGGGATCGATTATCGAGGATATTTGCTATAATAATGCTCGAGATTATTTTAAACTGGAGTTATAAGCCTTTTATATTATGAATTAAGCACACAGGTTGAATTTTTCATTGCAAAAATAGAAATAAAAGTAATCTTCAAAAGGAAAGAAGGGAAAATGAAAATGAAGTTTGTATTTCGTTGGTTCGGTAGCGACGACGATAGCGTTGGCTTAAACGATATTAGTCAGATTCCGGGTATGTCAGGTGTCGTTAGTGCTTTGCATGATATACCCGCGGGTGAAGTCTGGCCCCTAGATAGAATTAATGCTTTGCGGCGGGAAGTAAACGATTCCGGCCTTGAACTGGAAGTAATCGAAAGTGTTATTGTGCATGAGGATATAAAACTTGGGTTATCCAGTAGAGACCGCTACATTGAGAACTATATTACAACCATTAAAAATCTTAGTAAAGCAGGTATTAAAGTGATTTGCTACAATTTTATGCCTGTATTCGATTGGCTTCGCAGCGATCTACACTTTAAGTTAGAAGACGGTTCTGTGGTCTTGTCTTATGACGAAAGTCTAATCGAAGCCACGGATCCCGTCTCAATTGTGGAAACCTATGCTACAGATTCTGAAGGTTTTGGCTTACCGGGTTGGGAGCCGGAACGTTTGGCAGAATTAAAGAAAACTCTCGAATTATATGCCGATGTTGATCAGGATAAGCTTTTTGAAAATCTCAAATATTTTCTGGAAGCAATCATACCCATCTGCGAAAAGTATGATGTTAAAATGGCCATTCATCCGGATGATCCGCCTTGGCCCATATTTGGGTTGCCAAGATTGATCACTTCACAGGAAAATCTCGAAAGGGTCCTCAATGTGGTGGATAGCCCTTACAATGGTTTGACTCTGTGCAGTGGCTCATTGGGCGCGAATGTAAGTAATGATATACCTACATTGATTAGGACGTTCGGCAAGCGGGGAAAAATTCATTTCGGACATGTGCGTAATATTAAGATCACCTCAGAAAGAACATTTCATGAAACCTCGCACTTATCTACGGATGGCTCCCTAGATATGTTTGAGATAATGAAGGCTTATTACGATGTGGGATTTGAAGGATATTTACGACCTGATCACGGAAGAATGATCTGGAACGAAAAGGCGCGTCCGGGTTATGGGTTATATGACAGAGCCTTAGGTGTCACCTATCTAAATGGTTTGTTAGAAGGCATCAGAAAGATGGAACAAAAAACACCCTAATATTAATTAAACGATAGACGGAAGGAAGTTTTGCATGACATCTGATTCAATGAATATCGCCGGAAAGACGGCCATTGTCACTGGTGGAACAGGCGTCTTATGTAGCCAAATGGCCATAGCATTAGCCAAGGCCGGCGCCAATATTGTTATTATTGCTTTAGGTAAGGCGCAAGTTCAAAAGGTAGTAAAAGAAATCGAGTCCCTCGGCGTGAAAGCGTTAGGGTTTGAAGCCGATGTTTTGAACGAATCATCACTGCGAGAAGTCCGGGAAGATGTCCTTGAGCAACTGGGCAGTATTGATATTTTGGTTAACGGAGCCGGAGGAAATGCTCCCAAAGCCACAACAAGTGAAGAGCAATCTTTCTTTGACCTTTCATTCTCCGCGGTAAGTGATGTTTTTGCTTTGAATTTCTTAGGAACGTTTTTACCAAGTCAGATTTTTGGCGAAGTTATGGTGCAGCAAAAAGAAGGAGTAATAGTTAATATATCGTCTGCTTCCTCTTTTCATCCTATGACCAGGGTGGTTGCGTACTCTGCCGCGAAGGCGGCAATAAATAATTTCACAGAATGGCTTGCAGTTCACATGGGTCAGGAGTATTCCCCTGCCATTAGAGTTAACGCCATTGCACCGGGATTTTTCATTGCCGAGCAGAATCATAGACTGTTAGTTCAACCGGATGGTGAATATACCGAAAGGGGTCAGAAGATTTTAGCAAATACCCCCATGGCGCGTTTTGGCGAACCGGACGATCTTATCGGTGCCCTTTTATGGTTGGTCTCCGATGCCAGTCGGTTTGTCACGGGCACAGTGGTTAATGTGGACGGAGGATTTAACGCTTATTCCGGTGTCTAAATAACGATGAGATGGTTTTAAAGATTATGTGGAGCAGTGAAGGTTTCATTTGCTGCTCCCTAGTTATATACCCATAAGGAGGCTGAACATGAACTATTATTCGCCGATTCCCGAACTAAAGTGTTTGTCCCATTCGGCTCCCCGGTATCCTTTTGAGGCAAAAAATAAAGAAGAAGCCCTGCGATGGCAGATTAATTGCGGTAAGGCACTTAATGAAGTTGTTGGTTTTTTAGACGGTCCCACAGTTGATCCTGAACCACAATTTATTGAAGAGATCGACTGCGGAACTTTTGTTAGAAGTAAAATGGTGATTCGCACCGCGAAAAACGCAAAAATGCCTTTTTATCTTCTAAAGCCAAAGAAGCAGGGGAAAAAGCTTCCGGTAATACTGGCTTATCATGGTCATGGACGCGGGGTGTCCGAAATAGTTGGTATTCATGAGCCCCATGATTACCAAAAAAATTTTGCCGTGGAATTGTGCAAACGGGGCTTTGTGGTGATTGCCCCGGAGATATCCTGTTTCGGTGAAAGACAAGAGGATTATTCGAATCTAAAGCCGGATCAAACTGCGCCGAGCACTTGCCATCAAGCGGCCACATGGGCAATTATGCTGGGCAAATCCATTTTAGGTTTGCGCATTCGCGATAGTATGCGCCTTTTGGACTATGTATTGACTTTGCCTGAAATAATGCATGATAAAATTGGGGTAATGGGTATTTCAGGTGGAGGCATGCTCGCCATGTTCCACAGTGCTCTTGATTTTAGGATTAAAGCGATTGTCTTAAGCGGTTACTTCGGAAACTTTAGTGATAATATTTTAGGACTGCATCATTGTACTTGTAATTTTGCACCCGGGATTTTAACCGTGGGTGATTTTCAAGATCTAATAGGTCTTTTGGCTCCTAGACCTTTACTTGTGGAGGCGGGTCATGAGGATCCTATTTTCCCCATCGACTCGGTGCGTTCTGCTTTTCTGCGCACGCAAGAGATCTATGAGGTTTTCGGTTGTGATTTAAAATCCACCCTTCATTTGGATGAATTTCCGGGGAAACATGAAATCAGTGGACGCATTAGCTATGATTTTTTAATTCAGCACTTATTCAAATAATACATTTACAATTAAGACGTTCTATGTAAAGCTAAAAGACAAATAAAGATAATGTTTGTTCTTTAGCGATTCTAAAAATAGCAATGGCAAATTTAACTGGTCAAAAATTGTGCCAGTTCACAGAAGATTGTTTTGTTAA
>DUPA01000067.1 GCA_012838515.1 Natronincola sp.
GACTATCATTCGCATAGCAATACAAGCAATTGTGTGCACAAGAATTATAAGCACCAATATCTACGCTTTCCACGCAACCACATTCTTTTCTTTGGTTTTTGTCCTTATGAACCTGTAAGGTTGACTTAGTGATGGACTCTATTAGTTCGTCATCAACACATTTTCCTTTTTTGATCCCCAATGCGCTTAGATCAATAGCTTCAGCACAAGTAAACAGCTCTAGATTGTAATCAGCACCAATTGACGCTAAAAAACCTCCTAGCAGTTTCATATGTTCTTCGGTAATCGTCTGTAATTTTAGGCTTTTTGTGTTGCGTTTGGTCCTAGCATATAGATCGAGAAAACTAATAATGCAGCGTTCTGTACTTCCCCGGAGCTTGCTCGCTAAATCTAAAAAGTGCTTTTTGTGATAGCTTGGGGAAATGTCCTCAGCCAACAAAATTGGATCGTATCTCCATATCACCCGTTGCGAACCTATTAGCTCGGCTAATTCCATAAAGGCGTCAACCAGCGATTCTTTTGACGGTAAGTTTTTTTCTATTCTGTCATCATAAGGAGTCAAGGTAAATTGAAAATAGTATGAATACCCCAAATCGTCTATTTCCTGAAGATAAGGGAAAAACGGAACGGGATTCTTCGTCCAAAAAATTATGCAATCAACAACATCCGGACTTAAAATAATTTTGCTGACCTGTCGATGGTTAAATGGATTACGTACATAAACAAAACCTTCCCGTAACCTATTAATCAACCACCTTCCGTAAAATGCAGGTATATCTGTTCTGCGACTCGCACTAATAATCATGATGCCCACGCCCTTACCATCACTTAGCCCCTACATAAGATCTTAATTAGCTACCATTCTCTTTTCCTTAATAACAACCTTTAAATAATGAAATATAAAAGCAGATAACATAATTAAGGCAATGAGCGCACCACTTAAGCAACCCTTGACAGTGGACCATAAATTTTCTAAAACTATAATTTTGGTGGGTTCTGAAGGTTTCACCAAAATATCAACACTTGTTCCTATTTCCCATTCACCGGAATAACCCGGGCTGGTAACAACGTATTGGTGTTGTGCATACTCAAAACCCAATTCAGCCACCAAGTTTTCGTCCTCTAAAATGCCAATTGCACTAACCACTGCTTCGACGCGCGAATATGTACTTAATATGATCTGATTTTGCACCGCTAAAATGCCGGCTATCACCAGGGGAACCAAAACTACACATAGACAAACTAAAGCGACTATCCCGGCTCTTTTTTTATCCTCGAAAAGAATAAAACTTATTGCTCCAAACATACTAACACCTCCTATATTTTTCAAGTATTAATTCCACCTTTTACCGCTATTCCCCTTCATTAAAGACAGTGTTCTATTTACTGTAGATGGTTTTAAGGTCAAGTATCACTTATATCAGTGTGTTATTATTACGGTGATGGATCAGTTTTATCCATGTAGCGTAAGCATCGGCGATTACGTGACTAAACGTAAAATGTGCCTGGCTGCCTGCGATCTTGTGAATACCCAAAAGAGTATAACCGATCTTGCTTTGGAATTTGGTGAAAAACATTGGGCTACCCGTAAGGGATAGCCCAATGACTTGCCTAAAAATAAACAGTACTGATTTTTAAAACCAATCCAAGCACGATAGTATTATTCACGAACATAACTTGCTCTCCTAACGCCGTGAATTGCAACCAATTCACCGACGATATCAATATTGTTTGCCTTAACCGGTAGCTCTACTTTTAAGTTTAGCTTTGCATCCCCGCCATCTTCAGTAGATAAATCAATTTTTAACACATTTACTTTGTGCCTAGCTAGTACAGAAAAAACGGCGGCAAGTTGCCCCGGTGAATCTTGCATTATCACTGTCAATATCTTGTGTTTGCTAATCACCTTATTCCATCCGATTTTGCTAAAAAACACAAGGGTTAAAACAGCTAAAACAGTGGCTAAAACCGCCGCATAATAAAAGCCGGATCCCACTGCTAGACCTATACCTGCAACTGTCCACAAACTTGCGGCCGTGGTCAAACCCTGAACACTAATTCCTTCTCTGAGGATCGTGCCGGCGCCGAGAAAACCAATACCACTAACTACTTGCGCAGCAATTCTTCCAGGGTCATAACGCCCCGTCATACCTTCAGATAAGGCATACATTGAGACCATCATTATTAGTGCAGAACCGGTGGCAACAAGTATATGGGTTCTGAATCCCGCGGGACGGGCTACAGTTTCCCGTTCTAAACCGATTAGCCCACCTAAAATAAGGGCTACCACCAATCTTAAAGTAATCTCAAATCCTGTAATGGACAATCAATGGACTCCTTTCTGTATGAAAAATACACATGAACTATTCCGCATTCTAGCACGCTTTTCCTTCTTTCCGGAACTTCCGAAATGCCAAGTCTAAGTCTTTCTGCGATAATAATCCATTAAACAGATAAGGCAATCATTTAGGTTATTTAAAGCTTCGCTAAATCTCGGCGTGAAAAGTGAGATAGACCAATTGCCACCGCTAAACTGCAATAGAAAACCATAAACATTAAATTACCCGCAGAGAAAGAGTGCATACGCTGCAAAAGAATACCTTGACCCAAAGGAGGAAAAAGAAAGGATACCGGTTTAAAAAACTGTTCTGCGGGTAGCCCCGTATACCATCTAGGTATCGCCCCTAAGGAAACAATCAATACACCTATAATTTGGTAAATTTTAGGCATGTTATAAAGCGAAAAAAGATACATGATGGCAATTACAGTTGCAATATTTACGAAACTGAGGATTATCATTTCCGCTGTATAGTACCGAAATAATGGTAATTTGGCAAACACTACTATCCATAAGTCTAGAAAGAGACCTACTCCGAAAGTAAAGATCAATGTTGCCACTAGGGAGGCAAGATAAAAAGTTTTTCGGCTGATTTTAGATAAGATTACATACAAAGAGCGTGAAAAAGTTCCATTACTCAATTGTAAGCTGGTAACAACGGCAATCACCATCATCAATACGTTACGAAACAAGACCACGTATTCGTAGTCATAAGGCGCATATTTAGGATCAAGGAAGAAACCAACGGAAATGGCAAATATAATAATCTGGAGGATACCGTGGGTTCGCCGCCAATACGATTTTATTAAAAACAAGACAAAACTCACAAACCTAGGCATGTTCGTCATCCTCCCCCAGATAGTTCAAAGCTATAGATTCTAAATCATCTCCGGCAATTTGCAGATGCCGAATAACCACGTTAGCCTTGCAAATTCTAAGCATTATTTGTCCATATAGTTCCTGACTAAAGGGAAAAGTTATACTATGACCGCAAATAACAACAGATGAAAGATCGGCGAACATGGTCTTTAAATCGATATGTGCACCTTCGACTTGTATATATACGGAACGATAGGTTTTAGCTTCTTTAGGATCCAAAATCCGCAATTTTCCCCTATGCAGCACCCCAACAAGGGTGGTGTTTCGCTCTATTTCATATAAGTTGTGGGAGCTGATTAGAATGGTTGTACCTTCCTTATGAATCTTATGTATAATCTCGCGCATCAACTTCTGCCCAAAAGGATCCAACCCAGACATGGGTTCATCTAAAATTAATACGCAAGGTCTTTGTAATAGTGCCTGCGCTATACCAACCCTTTGTAGCATACCCTTGGAAAATCCCCGTAAATACTCTTTTTCGTAGCCTTCTAAGGCAACGCGCTCAATTATCTTTTCAATTTCTCGCATATTACATGGTTGCAAACTAAAGGAGGTGAGATGCTTCAAATATTCCAAAAGACGGAATTCTCCATGGTAATAGGGCCGCTCGGGCAAAAAGCCCACCGCCCCCGGTGGCAGAGTATGACCGTCCTGATCTAAAACGCGGATACCACCTTCTTCAGGATGCAACATCCCGAGGATCAATCCAAACAATGTAGTTTTTCCTGACCCGTTTTTTCCAACCAAACCAAAGATAGAACCTGCAGGAATCGCCCCGGAAAACTCTTGCAGAACGGGTTTATTCCTGCTGTAAGAGTAACTTAAATTTTCAATGATGATCTGTCCACCCATGCACTCACCTCAATTGAAAACATACTATGCCCATAATATTCGTTGAAAAAAAGGTAGACCTGAGTGTGCAAGCCTACCCCAATATTGCATAACCTAGTTGTGCTACATTAGACCCCCCACGAATTTCCAAACCAAACTTTCGTATAAACTTTGAAGCTCATGGGAGCTATAGTGAGAAATATCCGTCGGTTCTACACTTGGCGAATCCACGCTAACCTTCTCTTCAACAACATCCACTATAATTGAGTACTTATCTTGCCAAAATATTGGGATATTAAGAATATGTCTGCTTCCCCCGCTACTCTTAAATACATCAAGTGTATACGGAGTGAACTGTTGCTTGGTAATAAGGGAATAAGAACCATATGGAATTCCCAGCCTTGACTTTTGCTTGAGATTAGCATCAAATGATATTTTAACAAAAGGAGATTTATAATCATCGAATACGAGAAGCTGACCGTCTATGTTTTTTTCACTATACTTATAGTCAATTTCCGCCAGGGTCCGAATATACTCTTCGTCTTCACCCACAGATAAATTAATTACCCGCTCGTCATTCTCCAGATCGATGAGTTCAACCATAATTGTCACATCATCAATAAAGATTCTCGATCGTACAGGTTCCATACCTTTAAGGGCAATTTCCCATTGAAAGCCCATATCAATAAGGTCCTTTGCGATCTGATTTGCTTGGTACCTAAAGTTATCAAAATTAGGATCTGATAATGCTTCTAGATAATTATCGTCTCCACCGGAAGGATTAAGCTTAGTTCCAAGAGCGACAGCACTTTTTAGACTTTCTAAATCTTTACGAAGCTGTTTTTCCAACTGTTCTATTAAGTTCTGCAAATCGTCTTTCGAAGGCTTAAATGTCAAAACGGTGCAACCCTTGACTGCAACATTTCTTGCCGCCATTTCAATTGTACGACCGCGATCTACTGTAACATTTTCATCTGTAATACAACCGAGAATAGTATCGACATAACGATTAAATAGTGCTTCAATTTCCTTTTGAATCAAGAATGAAGTTAGCCAATTCGTTTCTATGGATGAAACCGGTGCTATGTCAAGAAACCCATAATTAAACTGATCAAGGTCTACCTTGTAATAGTTCGGATCTAAAGCGGGAAAATAGAAACCCAGCAAATCCTCTTTTAGTTCATAACCAATAAACCCAGAAAGCACAGTTTGATCAGCCATCATTATATCAATTTCATTGTATGTTCTTTTCGAATTTCGATCGTGTTTCAATCTCAAGCTACCACTATTAAAGATTTGTATTTCAGGACTATCACCCGGAAGCTCGGCACGCAGTGTAAGATCCCCGGAGTAGGTACTGTTAGGATTAAAATAACGAATAACGGCCATTATCGGCTTTCTTATTGGACTAACAACATTGACTTTAACAACTGCTTTAAACTTGGCAGAAGGACTTAAGAAGACCCCCGTCTCAGATAAGTAAAATACGCAAAAAGCAATGAGGACTAATATGACAAACCCTACTATAAGCCCATTGCGCCCCTTCGTTTTTCCCTGAAGATCCTTTTCACTAATCAATTTGCTCAGCACCTTTCGCGGTAGTATCTTTCCTTGCGCTATCCTTGAACATCACGCTTTTGATAGCCTAAAAACCCTATTCCAATAAGAATTATGGCAAGAATAAGCATGAATATGACTCTTTGAAAACCCATTGTTTCTAAAGGAACATGGGGAATATAACCAAAGGGTGTTAACTTACCCATCCATCTTGGTAACTTTAAAAGCCCTCCAAGGTAAATAACGAAAAACGTGTATCCCAGATGAATCCAAACCACGCCGGAGAGCCTAGGAATGAATCCGAATAACAAAACTGCGAAGCCTAGAGTAATCCACAATATTGGAAGATAAGAAAAAGCACCTTTTAAGATCCATTTTAAAGCATACGCATCTTCCAATACTGTCGATATGGCAAACCACAAACCTAGAGTGGCAGCTAGCTGCACCGCTATGGACATGAAAATAGCGGTAATTAGATAGCTTCCTAATAGATTCCACCGAGATACTACACGCGTTAAAAGATGCTCAGTTCTACCAAGCTGCTCTTCCGATTTTATCTTAAGAAATATGAGTAATACGGGTATGGCACCAATCATGGTAATTACAGAAAGTAAAGTGGCAATAAACTGATCTGTAAGGGAAAAGCCCTCCGTTCCAGGTAACAATAATTCAAAAATATCGCTTGTCTTAAAAAAAGCATCTAAATCACCGAAAACAGACCCATATGAGGCTCCTAAAACAAACATGCCTATGGTCCACCCAATGATTGTGATTTTTTGTAAACGTAAAGTTAATCCCAAAGGGCATTTTAAGCAGGGGGATGCTGCCACTCTTCCTGGTTTCGTGGCAATGAGACCTGCTCCTAAATCGCGATTTATGCTAAAACGAAAAGCCAACCATGTAAACGCAGCACTTATTACTAAAAGGACAAGAATCGGCCACCAACAATTATTCACATAAACTTGAGTTCGCAAAATTAAACCAAGTGGTGAAATTAAAGACAGCGCTTCACTGCTTACATCGCCAATAGCCCGTAAAAGATAGCTAATTCCAAGAAACGAAAAGGAAAAGCCAAATGCTCCTCGAGATGTTTCAGTAAGCTGTGCTATAAAAACTGTAGTTGCGGCAAAAAAGGTTCCGATTACTGCCAAAGACATTCCATAAAGAAAAGAACCTGACCAGCCCATACCTTCTAAGCCAAGTACGCCTAATCCTACGGTTAAGCTAATGGCAATTACAATGTTAGTTAGGCTTAATACATATAGAGTTGCCCCGGCATTAGTTAATCTACCTACAGGCAAAGAACGAACTAGCTCAACTCGTCCTAACTCCTCATCACTCCTAGTGTGTCGAATGGCAAGTAAAATGTTCATAATAGCTACTGCGATTGCTGTAAATAGAAACATTTGATGAGCCATTACGGCGCCCATATGATAATCATTTTGACCATAACTAGGCCCAATCATAGAGACCATTGCGGGGTTTTCTAAAGTTTGGGCTAAAATATCCCTTGCAGGTCCGGGGGGATAAATACCGGGGAAACTTAGGGCAACAGCAATGGAAATACCTACTATGGAAATAACCCAGATTGGAATACGAACCCTATCTCTACGCAACATGAATGTACTTAAAACGATCATATTTGCGAAATGAGCCTTCACTTTTCGCCACCTCGCTCATCTCGATAATGATGAATAAATAAATCTTCTAAAGTTGGCGGAGCACTCTGTAAGGAAACAACCTCAAAATTACTAATATGTTTGATGACTGATCCCATATGTTCCGAATCTACGCTGAACCGCGCACTATTTTCCTCTAATTCGAGATCGTGAACCCCGACCATTGTAGATAGGGCTTCTATTGGCTTGGCGGTCCGTAAAATAACGTTAGTACGGGTTAAGTGTCTAAGCTCTTCCATGGTTCCTGTTTCAATAATCTTACCTTGACGGATAATACTTACCCGATCACAGAGCTTTTCCACTTCAGAGAGTATATGACTGGATAGTAAAACGCTTTTACCGGCTTCTTTCGCTTCGTGTATGCATTCTTGAAACACTTGCTCCATTAAGGGATCAAGTCCTGAGGTTGGTTCATCTAAGATATAAACGTTGGCATCGCCGGCGAAAGCTGAAATAAGAGCCACTTTTTGGCGATTACCTTTAGAATAAGTTCCGCATTTTTTTGACGGATCCAAATCAAAACGCTCAATTAGCTCTTCTCGGCGATTTCTATCATTAGCCTTTCTGAGACTAAGAAACAAATCGATTACTTCGCCGCCGGTTAAATTAGGCCATAAATTCACTTCACCCGGTACATAAGCAACCCGCTTGTGAACTTCCACCGCATCGCTCCAAGCATCTTTACCAAAAATCATGGCTTTACCACTAGTTGCCTGAAGCATTCCAAGCAAAATTCTAATAGTTGTGGTCTTGCCTGCCCCATTTGGACCGATAAATCCATAAATCTCACTGGGCTTAAC
>DUPA01000068.1 GCA_012838515.1 Natronincola sp.
GGGTTATGCGGGTTAGATTTTTCCCCAATTACCGGAAGCAAAGGTAATCTAGAATTTTTAGCGCATTTTCGGGTAGACAAAAAGTCCTGGGATTGCACCGGTTTTGCAAATAAAGTTATCAACTTAGCTTGGCAAAGCAGAGAAGATTAAAAAGGGGGTTCGTGTTATTGAATATCGGAATAGTACCGCATACTGGCAAACCTGTAGCCATGACTTTAACAGATGAAGTTGCCATGTATTTACAAGAGAAGAATGTTTCGTATCAAATTATATTAGAACCCAGTAGCGAAAATTTATCCAAATTTGATGTTGCAATAATTCTAGGCGGCGATGGTACACTACTTAATGCCGCGCGTTTAGCCAGCGTTGTTCATGTACCGGTTTTTGGGGTGAATGTTGGTCATTTAGGATTTTTAACCGAAGTTGAAACCGATGGTATCTTTCCCGCCATAGATAAACTTTTAGCAGGTAATTATAAAATGGAGAAAAGAATGCTGGTTTCAGCAACCGTACGGCGCGATCAAGAAGAGATCTCAACGCATTTAGCCCTAAACGATTTCGTGATAACACGAGGCACCTTTGCCCGCATAATTGATTTGAGTATTTTCATCGATAAGCAGCATGTAACGGATTATGTGGCAGATGGTGTAATTGTCTCCACTCCTACCGGCTCCACAGCTTATTCGTTGAGTGCAGGGGGCCCCATAATTGAACCCTTACTAGAAAGCATTTGCATTACCCCGATTTGTCCCCACTCTTTATCATCCCGCTCGGTTTTGGCACGTCCGCAGTCTGAGGTGGACGTGCGATTAAACGATGCCAGGGAAGATGTAATGTTTACGATAGACGGTCAATATGGTGTGCCTTTAAGAACAGGGGATCAAGTTACAATAAAAAAAGCCGAAAAGCCTGCATTATTTGTCAAAATTAGTGGCAGAGGTTTCTTTCAAGTACTTCACAGTAGAATGAAAATGCCGCAAACGTGGGGTGGTATACATGAAAAATAGACGGCAAATGAAAATATTGGAGATTGTTGCCTCCCATAACGTAGAAACTCAGGAAGAATTACTAGAGCGTTTGCAGGATAAGGGGCATAATGTTACTCAGGCAACTGTTTCTAGGGACATTAAAGAGCTTCGATTGGCGAAGATACCCAATGGTCAAGGCGGTTATAAATATTCTGTTCCGATGAATGTGACTAAAGGTGATTTACTGAGGCGGGCCAAAAGGATTTTTGAAGACTATGTACGTAGCGTAGATTTTAGTGATGTTTTTATTATGATAAAAACTTATCCGGGTGGGGCACATGCAGTGGCCGCAGTTATCGATGAGCTAGATTGGCCGGAGATGATTGGTAGTATTGCAGGTGATGACTCAATTTTGATTTTAACTCAAGCTAGTGAGGTTAAACCGAGTGTTCCAAGTGGACCTGCGGGTAGGGTTTATATTAGAATTCAGGATCTAATAAAGGGGTGAAAGCCTGTTGCTCAAAGAACTACAGATCAAAAACTTTGCTTTAATTGATACGTTGGAATTATCGTTTTATACGGGGTTCAGTGTGCTGAGCGGCGAAACGGGCGCGGGAAAATCCATCATTATAGATGCCTTAAGCCTTTTATTAGGTGCTAGGGCCTCATTGGAGATGATTAGGACCGGTGCGAAGACAACCGAAGTTATCGGTTCCTTTTCATTGAATCAAGACGCCGAAGAGCTGTTGCAGCACTGGGGTATGTTGGAAGAAGAGGATCTTATCATAGCTCGCGAGATTAATATTAATGGTAGAAATAAATGTTGGATAAACGGTCGTTTAGCCACAGTTGGACAATTAGCCGAATTAGGACCTTTTTTAGTGGATATAGTTGGCCAACACGATAGCCAAAGCTTGCTTAATCCACAAGACCACCATCTTTTGCTTGATGCCTTCGGTGGAACTGAGCATATGGTGCTTGTAAATGAAACCACCAAAACAGCACAAAGGTGGCTTTCCGTTAAAGCTGAGTTGGATAAACTAAATAGTAACGAGCGAGAAAGGAATAGGCGTATAGATTTACTTACCTTTCAAGTGGACGAAATATCCAAAGCAGGTTTAAAACTAAATGAGGATGAAGAACTTGAGCTGGAAAGATCAAGATTAGCCAACCTTGATCGAATACGGGAATCCTTACATTTTGTTGTGAGTATGTTGGGAGAAAACTATGAGGAACGCCAATCATTAATGCATAGCTTAGCTTTATCCGAAGCGGAACTTCAACGTGCGACAACTTTGGACCCGTCTTTAGAACATTTAAATGAACGTTTTTCAGAAGTTATTTTAAATCTTGACGATCTATTACAAGAATTCAGGTCTTATTTGGAACAGCTATTAGCCGATCCCGATCTTCTACATCAAATCGAACTCCGTTTAGAATTAATTGACAATTTGCGTCGGAAATATGGAAATACTGTTTTGGAAATTCTCGAATATGGACAAGCTGCGGAGCAAGAATTGCAGGAATTAGGTAATGCAGGCGTTCAGATGGATAGTTTAATTCGGGAATGCACTGAACTTGAGCAAAAATGGCAAATTCAAGCCAAAGAACTTTCAGAGAGCCGTAAAATTTTATCACTAGACTTGGAAAATCAGATAGAAACGCAATTATCCGAGTTATCAATGGGTAACACGAAGTTTAAGGTTAATTTTACCCCCCGTTCATCGGCAACGCCTGTGTTAGGTGGATTGGAAGAAATCGAATTTATGATGGCACCTAATCTCGGTGAAGATTTAAAACCCTTGGCTAAAATCGCTTCAGGCGGTGAACTTTCCCGTGTAATGCTTGCTATAAAGGCTATCTTAGTTGAAGCAGAACAGACCCCAACAATTATCTTTGACGAGATAGATGCGGGCATCGGAGGGAGAACTGCTGTTAATTTAGGAAAAAAACTCCATTCACTAGGAAAGTTCAGGCAGGTTCTTTGTGTAACTCATCTTCCCGTAATCGCGGGCTATGGAGAGAATCATTATTCCGTACAAAAATCAATAATCCATGGGCGTACCACCGTTAGCGTGGATCTACTTGATCAAGATTCGAGAATCCAAGAACTAACACGCATGCTCGGTGGAACTGACCAAGATGATGTTTCATTAAAGCACGCAGAGGAGCTTTTACGCAAAACTAAATAATGGTGATCCCTTTGGGATCTAGTTCCTTCAATAAGTCCATGTGAAGCAGGGCAACCTAGACTCTAGAATCTCATAGAAAGGGGTCGGTTGCTTTGTGAGAAAAGTCGTGCTCCATCTAGGGCTTGCCCTGGTGTTAATTTGTTTTCTGATTTTGTTTACAGTGCCATATTGGGCCTCCGCCGTTGGTATTCCCAAAGAATTGAAAGTCTTCCCCGGCATGGATTTAAGTCTTGATCTAAAACCTCCATTGAAGCTTTACGATCAGCAAGGGAGCGAAATCTCCGGACTCTTCGACACAGATGAACTGGGGGCCAACACTTATCGAGTAAACCTTTTTGGTTGGTTACCTCTTACTGAATTGGTTGTGGATGTAGTCCCTTTAGTAGAAGTATATCCCGGTGGTCAATCCATAGGAGTGCTTCTTAGCTCCGATGGGCTAATTGTCAATAATGTGGGCTCTGTTAGGGGGATGGATGGCAAGGAATATTTTCCCGCAAGAGATGGGGGAATTAGACCGGGTGATGTATTGCTATCCATTGAAGGCAGGACCTTACGGAGACCTGAATCTGTAAGTGAAATAGTTAATGATTTGGCAGAAGACGACAAATCATTGAATTTCTTAGTCAGGCGCGGTAATAAGACCATAAACTACCAAGTTAAACCGATAAAAACAAAACAAGTTGACATATTTGGGAAGACAGTGGCAGTTTACATGTTGGGCATCTATTTAGAAGATCCCGCGGCCGGAGTAGGGACTTTAAGTTTTTATCATAAAGAATCAAGGCGCTATGCCGCTCTAGGTCACACCATTAACAATAGCTTAGGTCGACCGGTAGAAATCGTACGGGGTAGTATAGTGGAGGCGTCTATTGATAGCATTCGTTCGGGAATTAGGGGTTCACCGGGGGTAAAAGTCGGTTTTTTCCACGGCGAACAAAGCGTTTTGGGCACAATAGATTCAAATTCGAATTTCGGTATTTTTGGTCAACTTTACGGAGAATTTCCGCAAACCAGTTTCAC
>DUPA01000069.1 GCA_012838515.1 Natronincola sp.
ACATTTTTATCGTGCATTTCGGCTAAGTCAACTAAAGCAGATACGCTCGCTTGTTGAAGGGCTAAGACATCGCTCATTTGCTTTTGGTAACGAGATACTAAACCAAAAGTTATGCCCATCATTATTGCTATCCAAAACAAAAATATGGCACCAACAACTAAACCATGTGATATATGGAACACTAAAACATATGTAGAAATAATAGCTACAACGACTAAGGAAAGAAATAATAACATAAGTTTTTTTCTCATATATTTACACCCATTTCCACGGCTGCTAGTATTAAATTCTCTCGAAAATATTTTATTCCTGCCCTAAGACGGAAATTGAACATTTTCTGGCCAGGTTAAATGTAGCAAAAATGGAATTTTGTTCTTTGTCACGCATGTCCACTTAAGAGAAGAATAACATTCCTTTTAAAATTCTGATATTATAAATATTCGCAGTTATGTAAAATTATCCTGCTTAAAATTATTAAAGCAGGATTTTAAGGTGTGGTGATGAAAATAAAATTAATTATAAATAAAGGGGGATGGATTGTGAGACTCATTGAAAAGATTCGCAACAAGATCAGGGAACCTGTCAATGCACTTACTCATTTTGCTATGTTTCTCGCCGGAATAGTGGGTTTGGTTCTTTTGTTGTGGAAAGGCAAAGGAACCCCCGCAGGTTTTTTAGTAGCATTGATATTCGGCTTGAGTGTAATAACTCTTTACGGTGCTAGCACCTTATATCATTGGATTAAGACAACACCGCGGCGAGAATTGATGCTTAGAAAATTTGATCATATTTCGATTTACATTTTGATAGCCGGCACCTATACGCCCATACTATATCATTGCCTTGAAGGCCTTTGGAAGTGGGTTATGCTGGGAACCATCTGGGGATTATCAACTGTAGGCGCTGTTTTAAAAGTATGGTTAGTAAACTTGCCAAGAATCATTAGTGCGGGTTTTTATGTGGTTTTAGGTTGGCTTGCGGTTATCCCGTTTGGCCAACTGATTCATGCGCTAGCTAAACCGGCCATTATTCTTTTAATCGGCGGTGGAGTGGCATATACGGTGGGTGCCATTATTTACGCCACGAAAATCTTTAATTTCGTCCCAAAGAAATTTGGTTTTCATGAGATTTTCCATATTTTCGTTGGCCTAGGTACAGTATTACATTTTTTCATGATTTATATTTTTGTGATCTAGAAGAACTTTAGATTGTCCGCAACATCGAGTTTTATCAAGGAGGGTTCCATGGGGAAGTTCCGGTTCCAAATGTACTTGGTCCTGGTTGTTATTTTCTTTTGGTGGTTTTTTTCACTATAGATGAATACAGTGCAGCCGTAGTTCTTGAGCAGTTACCTAGTGCCGCGGATTATGAATCCCTTGAAGAACTCAAAACTAGTTTGGAAATAACTTTAAATTAAGAGCCCAATAATATAGGTGCATTGATTGGCCTTGCCGAGGTACATCTTTATCTAGGTGACTACGCAGCAGAAGGGGAGCAGGTGTTAATTTGGGAAGAAGGATTAGATCATGCCCAAAAAGCCGCTGAATTAGAGTCCCAATCCGCGGAAGCTCACTATTGGGTGGCGTCTATCATGGGTCGAATAGGAAATGCTCAAGGGATATTTAAGTCCTTATTTCTCGTCTCACCCATGCTCTAATAGCATTAAACCTAGAGCCCACCGAACCAGAGTTCAGTTTACATTATGCAACATTATTATCCAAACAAAAACGCCCCCGGGAGGCACAAAAGATTTTAAAGGAGTTACTAGATAACCCGGGTACTGAACTTCCGGATCATTTACGTATTGAAGGAGAAAATTTATTAGATAGTTTATAAATTAGAAAGACAATGACTAAATGTAGCCATTGTCTTTTTCTTAGCCTGCTAAAAATTGATTTGTATAAAGTTGATAA
>DUPA01000070.1 GCA_012838515.1 Natronincola sp.
AAAATTCAACCTTTACCGGAACCATTTCCTCTTTCCAAACCCACATTTTCACCCGTTCATATAGTGCCGACGAAGTTTTAGCAGTTAAATCCAAAACATAACAAGTTACGCCCATTTCTTCTTCATCACCGAGACGCTTGGCAGAGTAGTCATTATCGGTGGCAAAATTGCCGCCAATTTCATCAAAAGTAAAGTCCGTACCCATAAAAGAATCGCCGGTCATATGAGAAGCAACACGCCGCTCACGTCCTAAGGCAGGCATGTAAAGCCACATTTGTGATTCTTTATCTTTTTCATTGATTGACAAAAACTTTGTCCCCCGCACATCTGCAGGATTTAGATACTCTAAGAATTGTTTATCTCCATCGTCATCACTTTTCAAAAATACCTCTAAGGAGAACTTACGTTGCGCCCCCCTTGCATTTTCTGTCACCATTGTCAGCTCCGCTGTGCCCGAACCGCTAAAAACTGCACTAAAAGTTAAATCATCAAGTATTTCTTGCCCCGTAAGTTCATGGGCATATGCGGCGGAACCCATAATTAAGACAACACAAAGTAGTGTCAATAATATTCTTTTCATTTGCTTACACCGTCCTTTTTCTTTTAGCAAAATAATTTAGCAACAGAGGAATCACTAAGAGAGCCGCCAGTGAGCTCACAATCATGGTTGCCGAGATGAGCACACCAAAGACCGATATGGCTCTAAAGTGGGAAAACACTAACACCAGAAAACCGATAATAAGAGCAAAAGCATTGTAAACTATGCCTCTGCCCGCGGAGATTCCTGTTGCCCTTAAAGCCTTCTCCACGCTTCCCTTTTCGGCTAATTCAAGACGATATCGACTGATATAGTGAATGGCATAGTCCACACCGATACCAATGGCAAGACTCGCAATAATGCTTGTAACCGCATCTAACGGCAATCCGGCATAACCCATTATTCCAAAATTAAGAACGACAGTGAATAGCAGTGGAACCAAACTTAAAAGCCCTAAAGCTATAGATTTCATCAATAAAGCTACGATGATTCCAACCGCGATGGACGAGCTAACTAAACTCGATACTTGCGTTTGTACATAGCGATTCATCAGCCTTAGCATAACCTTGGGAGTTCCTAGTAAACGAACTTCCAGTTCGGAATTTCCGTATCTATTTGCTAAAAATTCGTCCACTTGATTAATCACATCACTCATCGTCTTAGCATCAAGTGTCTTCATTTGAGCGGTAATTAATGCCCTACTATAATCATAGCTGACTAATTCATCGAGGGCTGTTCCACCTTGCATCGTAAAGAGCAAGAGTTGCTGTGCAATTCCTTCTCTACTATCGGGAATGGCATAAAACTCCGGATCGCCATCCCACAAAGCTTGGTTTAATTCCCTAATGACATCAGCTATTGAAGTGGCATGATTAATCGTATCCCAAGAGTTGAGATACTCTTGGATAACGAGGATCTCTTCTAGTACCTGCGGATCCTTTAATCCATCTTCTTCCCCCGTATCCACAACTACAGATACCTGCATGCTTCCTCCAAATATCTCTTCAATAACCCTTGTTCCCTTTTTTACCGGACTTGATTCGCCAAAATAATTAACTATATTGCTTTCTAAGGTTAAGCGAGTTGCACCAAAGGCAAAGGTTAGTACTACCACAAGCACAATAACAGTTAATCTACGAGGATGTACCACAGCCCACTTCGTAATGCCATCTAACATCCTAGTTAATATGGTTTCTTTTTCATCCGAATCGTTTCTCCGTACCTGCGGTTCCTTGAACAGAATTAAAAGTGCAGGGATTAAGCTTAAGGATAAACCCATGGCTACTAAAACACCCAAAGCCGTAAGCACACCAAATTCCCTTATGGGATGCACAAAAGCCGTGATTAAAGAGGCGAATCCCGCTGCAGTGGTTAATGCAGCCATAACCACGGGCGACGTGATAATATCAAACGTCTGTTCCAAAGCTTCCCGTTTAGATAAACCTTCCGCGAGCGATTCTTGGTACTTATTCAGGATATGAATACTAGATGCAATTCCTAACGTTACTAAAATTACAGGCATAACCATGGAGATCATGGAGACAGCTATACCATACCAAGACATAATCCCAACAGTCCAGATCAGGCTAGCACCTACGGTAACTAGGGGTATGACAACACCTAGGAGTGATCTAAAGGTAAAGTATAAGACCAATGTAATTAAGATAATAACAAAGGGAACCAAATTGCGAAGGTCCTGCTTCATGGCTTTTTCAGTATAATTCAAGATATAAGCATCACCAACAATGTGAATGTCTTCGGGCCCGCGATAACGATTTACGATCTCTTCAATTTCGTTAATCACAATATTGCGTTCAGAACTTTTTCCATCCACATCCAAAAGTAAAGCAGCACCTCTTCCATCGCTTGTTGCAAGACGTCCCGCATAGGGACTACTCAATATGTCTTCCTTAAATTGGGCGATTTCCTCGGGTTTTTGAGGTAAAGAAAACGTCATGGGTCTAATTTCTATACCAAAAAAACTACTTTCAACCATTTCCACGTTAAATGGACTTTGAACATCCGTCACCCCTTGTATGGTGGCAAGTTCATCGGCTAATTCAAAAATCTTTTTAAGGGTAGATGGGGAAAAGATATCATCGCTTTGGATGGCAACAAAAAATAATTCCTGTGATCCAAAGTCCTCTGAAACCTCCCTTAAATCAATTAACACGGGATCATCCGCGGGGATCATTGCATCAATACTTGCATCAAAGATCAGTCTAGGCAAAAAGCTAGCCGTTACCGCCGTTATGACCAAGACAAACGCTATTACCACCCAAGGGCGATCTAAAACAAAGCTAATCCATTTTTTCAACTCAATACACCTCTCTCATCACTGGAAAAGAACTACCAGGGCCCCTAACGACTGTGGAATTGCTTTGTTCTCCGGTTCCAACGAAGCCTGTAGGCCAATGCCAAACAAAGCACCAAAAAACAAACTAGAAAGAGTATCTGCTGAATAACCATACCCCAGCTCTTTCATTAATTCCTCAGTAAAAACTTCTTCGGTAATTTGATCCATTATGCCGCGAAATATCTCGCGTACTTGAGCCCGCAATGGTTCTGACCATAGGGCTAATCCGGCCAAATCATAAAGAACCCTAAATAATTCTGAATCATTCTGTATAACCTGTTGATATAGATGAATAAAACAATTTCCTTTTTCACGGGGACTCATATTATCCCGCAAACTTTTTTGCATGTACTCATAATAATTATCTGCAACGCGGGTCACAACCGCTAGAAGCAGGCCTTCTTTATTTTCATAGTGATAGCTAATTTGACTAACCGCCACTTCTGCCTCTGTTGCAATCTGTCTGAGGGAAGTATTGGCATACCCTTCCCTAGCTATAACCTTATACGCGGCATCTAAGATCTTTATTTCCTGACTTCTCTCTAACAACTTGACACCCCCCGAAGTTAAATCGGACGACCGTTCGAATACTCTGGCTCCATTATACACAATTTCTGCTTCAATCTCCATCTATTTCTAAAAACTTTTAAATTAGCCTAAAATGGAAAGGATTAAATAAGGCTTTAAGCGAAGATACTAAGTTAAGAAGTGATCTTTTAACGATCTTTTCCAAAACGGAAAAACACACTATTTTGAGAGGAGCGTTTGCATGCAAGTTGCTAAAAAACTAACAGACAAAGTTTCTTGGGTTGGTAAGGTAGATTGGGAACTAGAAAAGTTCCATGGCGACGAATATTCTACCTTTAAGGGTTCTTCATACAATTCTTATTTAATTCGAGACCAAAAAACGGTTCTTATCGACACGGTCTGGCTACCCTATGATCAGGAATTTATTGCGAACCTTAAAAACGAAATCGATCTAAACGAGATTGATTATATAATTATAAATCACGCGGAGATAGATCATAGCGGTGCTTTAGGAGAGCTCATGCGTGAAATCCCTAACACGCCAATTTACTGCACGAATAATGGTAAGAAGATTATCAAAGGACACTTTCATCAAGACTGGAATTTTGTCACCGTAAAAAGCGGAGATGTTCTTGATATCGGTGAATCGCAGCTGGTGTTTGTTGAAGCCCCTATGCTACACTGGCCGGACACAATGTTTACTTATATGACAGGCGAGAATATCTTATTCAGCAATGATGCCTTCGGTCAACACTATGCCACCGAATCACTGTATAATGATAAGGTAGATAATTGCGAATTGATGGCCGAAGCCTTAAAATATTATGCTAATATATTGACTCCTTTTAGCGCCTTAGTCAAAAGAAAAATCAACGAAGTCTTGGCCATGGAATTGCCGGTAAATATGATTTGTACCAGTCACGGGGTTATCTGGAAGAACGATCCACTTCAAATTGTGCACCAATATCTAAAGTGGGCTGATGATTACCAAGAAAACCAGATAACGATTGTATATGATACGATGTGGAATGCCACACGTGCCATGGCCGAAGCTATAGCATCGGGAATTCGGTTAGAAAATCCCGAGATTGAAGTGAAAATTTATAATGCTGCCAAAACCGATAAAAATGATATTATCTCAGAGATCTTTAAATCGCGGGCCATCCTCGCGGGATCTTCCACCATTAATAATAGATATCTGTCAGCCATGGGTGGGCTTTTGGAGATGGTTAAAGGTATGAAATTTAAGAACAAGAAGGCTGCTGCCTTTGGTAGCTATGGATGGAGTGGAGAAAGTGTTAAACTACTCACTCAGGATCTAAGTGAAGCCGGCTTCGAAGTTATTAACGATGGCAAACGAATCCTTTGGGTTCCTGATGATAACGAACTAAAGGAATGCCAGAATTTTGGTAGGGAGTTCGCCAAAAGTATTTAAAAATAGACTTAAAAATAAACCGTAGAGGATTATCCCCTACGGTTTATCTTTATTTATTCTTGTTTAGATTTTAAACTGAGCCACCAAGCCTTTTAATTCTTCAACCATTCGCTCTACGGAAACCGATACATTCACAATCTCGGCTATGGAACTAATTTGCCTTTCTGTTTCGGTGGAAATTTCTTCACTTCCGAAAGCTAATTCTTCAGAGGCTTTAGCCACTTCTTGGAAACTGCGAACAGTCTCTTCCATATTTTTGGAAATCGAAATGAATGCTTCTCTAGTCTCTGCCAAAGCTTCAGTTCCTTTTTCCACTTCTCGATCGTTGGCAGAACTCGCCGAAACAGCATGCTTTGCCTGCTCGCCAACGGATTCCATAACAGAACGCACGGCGGTTACCAAGGATTGGGTTTGTTCCGCTAGTTGTCGTACTTCTTGGGCTACTACGGAAAAACCCCGTCCTTCTTCTCCGGCCCGGGCAGCTTCAATTGCAGCATTAAGGGCCAATAAATTAGTTTGTTCGGCAATATCAGAAATGGAATCAATCATATTTACAATCTTATTCGTTTCAGCCTCAAGTGCCTGAATAGCCCGGGCAGATTGCTTAGCAGTTTGATCAATGGTACCCATTATTCCTTCGGTGATTTCAATTTGCTTCATGCCGGCTCCCGCCAAGGCTAAGGTACCTTCACTTGCAGAACTCATTTGCTTTGCCTGACTGCTACTTTGCTCGGCTGTGCTTGCAAATTGAACCGTGGTTGACGCCACCTCTGTTAAAGCAGATGAACTATTCTCCGTTATTACCGTCAGAGTTTCCGCATCATTAGAAATAGCAGAAATTACTCTAGTAATTCCTTCGACCATACCCTTTATTGTTGCAAGCATTTCATTAAAGCTATTAGCCATTTGACCAATTTCATCTGAACGTTTTAAGTCTATACCTCCATCTAAATGCCCTTCAGTAATGGCATTTAGTTCTTTCGCCACCAATGTTACAGGTTTCGCTATGTTATTAGCCATAACTATAGCCACTAAAAAACTAAGTACAAAGAGTAAAACAAAAGCAAAGGAAGTAAAAACACGAAGGGCATTTGCCCTGCCCATAATAAAGCTTTGTGGAATAGTAATGGCTAAACTCCACGGTAAATCACTGGCAATAGGCTGGAAAAACACCACAGTAACTTCACCATCTTTTTCAACAACCTCCGCAGAACCTTGCCTCCTTGAGGTTACGGCATCACCTATACGCTCCATACCGCGGTAACCTTTTGATTCCCCATCATAGACATTCATCTTTAAAGAGAGACTCGCATCGGGATGTGAGATTATTAGACCGGAAGAATCAATTAACCATCCGTACCCCACATCGCCGATGGAAGACTCTGCAATCAATGTTGTGATTGACTCGAAAGGAACCTGAATCCCCATAATTCCTACTTTTACACCGTCTGCATTTACAACTTCATGCATAACATCGAAAACCAATTCCCCTTCGGGACCGGGATATGGATTGGTCACAAAGATCTTGTTATCGTCAATGATGATGCTTTTAAAGTAATCAGAATCACTTACATCAACAAGCTCCGAAGTGTGGCTACTGTAATAGCTTCCTAAATTATCAACAAAATAAATATCATGAATCCCCGATCTTAAACGAATCTTCCGATCATTAACCGCCCTACGTATGGAAAACTGTGCACTTGCAAGTCTATCGTCGGAAAGTGAGCTTACATCTAGAGCATATCCGGAGAAAAACTCATTTGAGAACACTTCCACCTCACGCACGAATTCCTTAATACGCGTCTCTATTTGTAGAGACCGACCCGAGACAATTTCGCTACTCATCTGCTCTGTGGTACTATACATCGTATTTCTGATTTGAGCCGTAAATACAAATGCAAATACAATTACAAGTATTGCCACCGGGACAGAAAAGGCTACGATCATTTTCATTCTAAGTGATTTCACGAAACTGTTCCCCCTTCCAGTTATCATATCAAACATTTTCTATGTGTATTAACAAATACCTCCCTAAAACAAGGTGAAAACGGAGAAAAATGCCACTATTTTAACTGTCTTTCTCAATCGTCTACTTCACTTTTTTTAATTAACAAAAGTTCTGTTTATGCAGGGAAAAACAACTACGTCAAGAAATATTCAAAGCATTGTGTTGGTGTAAACGGAGGATTTGAGTACTTATGACTAGAAAAATATTAAAAGGCACTTCAATAGCACTCTTAGTAATCTTGGCAATTTTTTTACCCGTTCAAATTTTCATGGAGGCGTGTAGTCCCATAACTCAAAATATACAAGCATCGCCGTATACTGAGGTCCTTAAAATAGGTCCGGTAATACGCGTAAGGAGGCAACCAACCATAGTACCGTCAAAAAGAATTGCCTTAACTTTTGATGATGGCCCTGATGCGAGAAACACGGCAAAGATCCTTGATATTTTAAAGGAAGAAAACATATCTGCAACCTTTTTTTTAGTTGGAGAGCGAGTTGGTCATTACCCTACAGTTGTAAAGAGAATTTTTAACGAAGGGCATCTCATCGCTAACCACTCCCAAAGTCATCAGGATTTAGAGGGTTTAACCAACGAAGAAATTATCCGCCTTGAGCTTGATCCCACCTCAAGGGCAGTGGAAAAACTTACGGGATTCTACCCCATGATTATGCGCCCTCCTTACGGTGCTCTAAGGATGGATTCCGTAGAATATCTAAATAAAGCCGGCTGGAAAATTGTTCGTTGGTCTTTAGACACTTTTGATTGGGATAATACCCGTAATAAACCAGAAGAAATAATAAATCGCGTCTTAGATCAGCACCATCCTAACGCGATCATTCTCATGCACTGTAATGGTCCGACCACAATTAATGCTTTGCCCGGAGTAATCCACACACTACGTGATCTAGGCTATCACTTCTATACTGTCGATCAACTTTAAAGCAAAAAGGAGCTGGGATACTAACCCGTTCCTAATGTCATTCCATATTCTAATTAAAATTCTGTCCTTTGCCATTCTACGGCCTCTATATATGCATCGGTTAATACACGCGAACCTAAACCTAATTCTTTAGTAGCCCTTTCCACCGAATCCCACTCACCTTTTTCATAAGATAAAACCGCCCGATAAATAGTTGCATAAGGACCTTTACAGTATAAAATGGCATCCCTTATTGCAGTGGGGGCATTTATCTCCTCCAGTATTTGCCACATCGGCCTTTGGAGAAGCACATCCAGTAAAGAAAACAAACCAACAAGAAAAATCTCATCTTTATCGTTGATAAATAGTGTTTGTTTAGCAAGAGTTTCGCCAAACCTTGCCCGTATTAAGGACATGCTTATGGGAGCAGCGGACTTGCTCATACTTAATCCTTGAAAAGCAATAAGCGTTAGCCACTTTTTCATTTCAATTTCGCCTAAGACAACCAATGCTTGTTGTACCGAGGTAATACGCTGCCTCATACCAAAGGCGGCAGAATTAACTAGCTTAAGAAGATTATAGGTTAAAGACACATCATGAGAAATAATGTCGGCAATGGCCTTAAAGTCAATGACATCCTCATTCACTTTCGATACTAAGCGAAAATGATTGATTTCCAATGGACTCAAGCGGCTCGTGGTGAGCATCTCAGGTTTAGAGAAATAGTACCCCTGAAACATAGTGAAACCGAGTTGTTCCGCGAGGCGAAAGTCTTCCCATGTTTCAATTTTCTCGGCTAACAAAACAATATTCCTGCCCTTTACTTTTTCCTTAACCTGTAGAATTTGACTGCTACTTGATTTTAAAAAGTCAACTTTAATAATATTGACCAAGTCTAGCAAAGGCTCAAAGCGCGGATGATAAACAAAGTCATCTAAGGCAATCAAGTAGCCCGCTTTGGCAAGTTCTTTGCATTTTTGCACCAATCTGGGGGTAACCCTTATAGACTCTAA
Organism: Natronincola sp.; assembly: GCA_012838515.1. GTDB lineage: Bacteria > Bacillota > Limnochordia > Darwinibacteriales > Darwinibacteriaceae > DUPA01. The sequence continues at coordinate 8,798 of DUPA01000070.1, forward strand.
AAGCTCAACAACCAGGTATTCTTTGGGAAAAAGCGTTGCGATTCCTTGCTCAACTAGATCCGTAGGAAAATTGATAAACGCGGGCTTTAGGTTAGTGATATTCTCTAGACCAAAACTCTGAAAGGTATCAACTATTACCTGAGACGAGGCAAAGTTTTCATCAGTATTGGGATCAAAGTTATTATCTGCTCCACCACTTCTATACAATATCTCATACCCGTATATTGAATGGTTCACATCAAAGATTGGCTGTCTGGCTAAAAATACATCCATAAAGCATCACCTAACCTTATTACATCACAATTTTTTCATCGTATCGTTACACTTCGCTAACATGTTTTGAATACCTTTTCCTTAATAGAGAAAAGCTCAACAAATGTCCATTTTACCCAATTTCTTACTTAATCAAAAGGATTATGAAACCATCTAATCATATATTAGTACATGGGCATGTTCACAAAGTTAAAATATTGGAGGGATTTTAGTGCCGAGAAAAAAGCTATCTCTCATCTTGTTAATGATGATTATTTTTTTATCCGGTTGTCTTGATTTTAGGAATAGCAAAACAGACGAACCCGTAATTACACCCGCAGAGCAAAACGCAAATGAAATAGTGCAACTAAAGAAAGAGTTAGGTCAATTAAAAGAAGAGGCAAAAGACCTTCAAAAAATAGTAGCACATCTACAAAGTAATCTTGCAACTCTTAGCCATAACAACGCCGAGATTTCATTATGGCCCCCCGATTCTCAAGAAGGGGTTGTGGAACGCTACCTTTTGGCAAATACAGTAGATGAAAAGCTGAATTATATTCTCGATGCAGACAAACTAAGGCATACTATTAGAAATTACTATAAATATGGCTTACCCGTGTTTGATCTCAAGGACATAACCATTCAATCTAAAATACGCGACGGTAAATGGTACATAGTGAGAGTTTTGACAACAACAGGCGGTAGAACTTTTAGTAGCAATTTTTACTTGCAAGAAACTAGCGAAGGCTGTTTCGTAGATTGGGAAGTTTCAACCGGATATAACTCTGATCCGACCATTAGTAATTTCACCAACTCAAAAACGGATAAACCAGCTTCCTTTAAAATGCTACTTAGATTAGCAGACAGCTATAAATACGAATTTTCACCAAATGAAATAGAGTTTCCCGAATTCAAAGAAGAATATTACTTTAGTGTTTTCGACGAAAACGCTTGGTACAACGAGGGCTTTCCCCTTTACGTGGAACGAAACTCTAAAGTTGGTTCCGAGCTCATGAACATTCTTAGAGATGGAAACAAACATCAACTCACCGTGCTAGTTCGCCGTGTTACGGAACATTGTTACGTGATCGATGATTTAGTGAGCCCCAATTGGCATGGGGGAAATTATAACCCTGAAGATGATCTATATTAGCATCGATTACGGGGCAAGTAAACTTTAGTTGAATCAAGTAATTTAGTTGTAAATTGTTCCGGCTTTAATGGGTAAACTCCGAAATTTAGCAGGTAAGCTTAAAGCAGAATAGAATTCATAACTAGTTTTCGGCAAAACAGACGAGGAGGATGCTTATGTCTAAGCAAAATGTGATTATTATCGGAGCAGCGGGACGGGATTTTCATAATTTCAATACTTATTATAGAAATAACGAGAAATATAATGTGGTGGCTTTTACAGCGACACAAATTCCCGATATCCACGGAAGAAAATATCCACCTGAACTAGCTGGTGAACTATATCCCGATGGCATTCCCATCTACGAACAAAAGGATCTTATCAGACTGATCGGTGAATTCGATGTGGCTGAATGTATCTTCTCATTTAGCGATATTCACTATGAAGATGTAATGAGCTTGAGCTCTGAGGTTAATGCAGCCGGTGCCAACTTCGTCTTTCTAGGCCCTAAACATACAATGCTTAAAAGCACTAAACCGGTTATTGCAGTCTGTGCAACACGAACCGGCACAGGCAAAAGCCAAACATCGCGAAAAATTGTGGAGTTACTTATGGAACAAGGTTTAAAGGTTGTAGCCATCAGGCATCCCATGCCCTATGGCGACCTTGCATCCCAAAAAGTGCAGCGGTTTGCTACGATTGACGATCTTAAAAAACATAAATGTACAATTGAAGAGATGGAAGAGTACGAGCCCCACGTTATAAGAGGTAATGTGGTTTATGCCGGGGTTGACTACGAAGCCATTCTTCGTGAAGCGGAAAATGATCCTGATGGTTGCGACGTAATCTTATGGGATGGGGGAAACAACGATTTTCCATTTTATGAAACTGATCTAATGATCACTGTAGCTGATCCCCACAGAGCCGGACACGAGCTAACTTATTATCCCGGCGAAGTAAACATGAGAATCGCCGATGTAATCATTATTAATAAAATTGATAGTGCATCTCCCGAAAATATTCAGATCGTTAGAGAAAGTATTCAAAAAACCAATCCTAAAGCGATAGTTATTGACGGGGCATCACCCATCAGTGTTGACAATCCGGAGATTATTCGAAATAAAAGGGTGCTTATTGTGGAAGATGGACCCACTCTTACTCACGGCGAAATGAAACTGGGAGCCGGAACAATCGCGGCTCAGAAATATGGTGCAGCGGAAATAATTGATCCTAGAGCTTTTGCAGTGGGGAAAATTGCCAGCACCTATGAAAGTTACCCCCATGTGGAGAATTTATTACCGGCCATGGGCTACAGTTCTGAACAAATCGCTGATCTAGAAGCAACCATTGCTAAAATAGAGTGCGATGCAGTAATTATCGGAACACCCATCGATCTAAATCGTGTAGTGAAGATTAACCAGCCAACAACCAGAGTCTACTACGATCTGCAAGAAATCGGCACACCCAATCTAACTGAGGTTCTAAGCGACTTTACAAAGAATCATAAACTTGGCTAATTAAAGAAGATGGCTTCCTAAACAGAAGCCATCTTTTCATTTATAAGATCCATTGCTAACCTTCATACAGCCCCAGTGTTCTTGTGACATCTAGCGAAAAAATTATGCCCGTTCCAGGCTCACTTATTTGTAGGCTTTTGTCTATGGCTTGGATTATCTCCTGCGATTTATCTTTTTTAGAAAGTATTAAAACAATATCTTTCTCTGGCTCAATTTCAATATTAAACAACTTGGCTTTTTCCTTTGTACCTGAGCCACGACCATGAATTACAGTTCCTCCCGTTGAACCAGCTGATTCAGCCGCTTCAATAACATCCACTGACTGACCTTTATTAACCACTGCAAAAATAGCTTCGTAAGTCATACCTTCAACACCTTTCGGATTACGATCGTGCTTCAGTTCTCCATCTTTAATTCTAAGTAGATTTTTTAACGGCATGGAGAACGCAATACCCTTAGCGGGTTTGTCCAAATGCAATTTATCAACCAAATCATTATACAAATTATCCTCCACTGTCTTGGGGGCAATAGCAATCAAGATTTCTTTCCGCACCTCATAGGCACCTAAGAGATTAAGAAGCTTATCTTTGACTGTCCCTTTCCCCATAAGAATCGTCTCTCCCATTGCCCCCGCCTCTTTAGCCATTACCAAGGCCTTACTGCCCTCTCCATAGTTCAAAATGGAACAAACTAAGATCAAATCTCTTTCATAAATTGCCACATAAATCACTCCCACCGTTAAGGTTATTCATCAACTAACAAAGCCAACTGTCTTTTTTCCTTTTGTCCAAAAACAATACCTAAAATTTGAATGGCTACTAGAGGTGTCATGGCAACCATGGCAATAACTCCAAAACCATCAATAAGTACATTGGCAGAGGGAATGCTATGGGCTGCTCCTTGGGCAAAAGCCAAAACAAAGGTAGCGGTCATTGGCCCAGAAGCAACCCCTCCCGAATCATAGGCAATCCCCACGAAAATAGGCGGCACGCGGTACGACAAAAACGCTGCCAAAGCAAATCCAGGTAATAGAAAATGCCAAAGCTTCAAACCGGGCACCAAAATTCGTAACATTGATAAACATACGGCACAAGCAATACCCAATGACAAAACCAATAAAATTAAGTTCCTTTTAATATGACCGGCAGTGACTTCTTCCACCTGCTGCGTTAGAACATATACCGCTGGTTCAGCCAAAACCACCACCATGCCTAAAAGAAAACCGATTACCGGCAAAAGTAGTGGATGAAAATTAGCGATTCCTTCCCCCATCATTCTGCCCACATCCATAAACCCCGCATTAACCCCAACTAAAAATAGTGTCAGGCCCAAAAAAGTATAAAAAAGGCCCTTAAGAATTCCGTTTCTACTCCTTCTATTAAGCTTAAATTTCGTTCGATCAAAAATGATAAATAAAATAAATAATGGTAGAAGAGTGACGAATGAATCCTTCAAAAAAACAGGTATAATTGAGATGTAGGGGGCTATTATTCCTTCTTGCTGTATTATTGGCTCCACATCACCTTGGATCTCCACTAAGCGTTTAACAATACTCGTGAGCATAATAGCCAAAATGGGGCCGGCTGAAGCTAAGCCCACCAATCCAAAGCTATCTTCTTCCGATTTTTCTCCGCCTTTTAATTGGGAGACACCATAACCTATGGCTAGAATGAAAGGCGTTGTCATGGCACCAGTGGTGGCCCCGGAAGCATCAACGGAGATGGCCAAGAATTCTTGGGAAACCTTAAACCCTAAGAATAAGATAATTAGATAAGCAAAAGTAAAAACCTTATTCAAAGGTGTTTCAAATAGAATTCTTAAAACCCCAATACTAACCATTACACCCACACCGGTCGACACCACAATAAGAATTAAAGTTCCGGAAACCAACCCACCGGAAGCCTGATTTACCTGACTGGCCAGGATTTGCAAATCGGGTTCTGCAATGGTTATTAAAAAACCCATTATAAAGCCGAGAACGCTAACGACATAAACGTTATTAGTCTTGGCAATTGTTTCACCGATCAAGGTGCCTAGAGGTACAATGCCAATCTGGGCCCCAAATAAGAAAATCCCCAAACCTACCACGACCGAAAAAGCACCGATGAGAAACCGCCCCAACATGATAGAGTCTACGGGGACAATAGTAAAATGTAGAAGCAAGACTAAAACGGTGATGGGTAAAACAGATAATAATACATCCTTAAGCTTAGCGAACAAAACATTCATCTAACCTCCCCTTCCTATTTGAAATTATTGAGGTGATTTTAAAAAAAGCATCAAAAATTAAATTTTTTCTAGTTTAGTTTTTCGTTGTTCAATGCTGAGATCCTGTATTAATTTTTTGCCGGTGCAAAGTTTTTGAATAAGCCACTGGAAATTAGAGAAGTGAGAGCGGCACTAGTCCCGTAATGATAACAAGATTTTTCCATTAATTTAATTCCTTTATGATATAATATTTGTGTATGCTCGTGTATTAAAAATCGTCTTCCGGAAGGTGAGACTGTGGCAATTAAAATTACAACTTTGATCGAAAATTCTTTGGGTCAAAATCACGATCTTCAAAACGAACATGGGCTTTCTTTTTTCATAGAAATAGATGGTCCAAACCGACAGAAGATTCTTTTTGATACCGGTCAAAGTAGTAAATTTATTAGTAATGCGGAGAAGTTAGATATAGATTTAAGTAAAACTCAAAAGGTGGTTCTCAGCCACTCCCACTACGATCATACAGGTGGATTAATGAGCCTCGTGAAAACACAAAAAACTAGCTTTGATCTTTATGTGGGATCTGGATTTTTTGCTCCCAAATACGCTGATGATAATGGTAAGTGGAAATTCATAGGTAGCAATTTTGATTATGAAGAACTTAAAGATAAAACCATAAATGTGCAACAGCTTTCAAATGATATGACAATATTGGCGCCCGGGGTTTTTGCCATCACAAATTTCCCAAAAACCAATTCATTCGAAAAGGCCAGCCCCCGATTTTTTATTCATAATGGAATAGAGTATGAACGGGACTACTTCAAAGACGAAGTGACTCTTGTTTTGGAGTCTAAAGCCGGTTTAGTTGTGCTTCTAGGCTGTTCTCACCCTGGTATAGTTAATATATTAGAAGCAGTTCAAACGAGATTAAATAAGCCCTTGTACTGTGTAGTAGGTGGCACGCATCTTGTGGGGGCAAGCGAAGAACGCTTAGATGAAAGTCTAAAATATTTGCGAAATCTAAAGTTGCCCATGCTGGGGCTTTCCCATTGCACAGGTGACGAAGCATTGGGCCGTATACAAAAGGAATTTCCGAACTCTTTCTTGAATAACACAGGGACAATTTTTAGTTTTAAATAATAGATTAGGATGATTACTTTGGTGAGCTCTAGACAAAATCTTAAGGAAACGAATCGAATCGTTGTTAAAGTTGGCACCAGCAGTCTAACATATGATTCCGGCAGATTGAATCTTAAATGTTTAGACTTACTTGTACGCGAAATTGCAAATTTGCATAATGCGGGGAAAGAAGTTCTCTTAGTAAGTTCTGGAGCGGTGGGTGCAGGAATCGGACGTTTAGGTCTTAAAGAAAGGCCAAACACCATCCCCGAAAGGCAAGCGGTTGCAGCTGTTGGTCAGGGATTATTAATGCAAATGTACACCAAACTATTTGCTGAATATGGTATTAACACAGCACAAATTCTCTTAACCAGAGAAGATATGAGCGATCGCAAAAGATATCTAAACGTACGCAATACACTAACCATGCTAGCCAATAAATATAGAGTGCTACCCATCATTAACGAAAATGACACTGTGGCAACGGATGAGTTGTTACTTCGTTTTGGTGACAACGACACTTTAGCCGCACTTGTGGCAAGCTCGGTTGGGGCAGACCTTTTAATACTACTTTCAGATATTGAAGGATTATATAGCAGTGACCCTAGAGAAAATAAGGATGCTTACCTGATCTCAGAAGTCAAAGAAATCACGCCGGAAATTATGGCTACCGCGGGTAAACCCGGAACTGCACGTGGTACGGGGGGCATGCAAACTAAGTTAGAGGCCGCCCGAATTGCAACTAGCGCCGGTATATGCATGGTGTTAGCCTCAGGCGATGAACCGCACATTCTAAGTCAAATTATTGACGGTGAAGCTATTGGTACTATCTTTATTCCTAGGCCGGAGGCACTGGCCCAACGGGAACGATGGATCGCCTTCGGAGGACAACCCTTAGGTGCGGTCATAATCGATCAAGGGGCTGTAACTGCCCTCGTGGAGTATAAAAAAAGTCTTTTACCATCAGGCATTATAGATGTAATCGGTGATTTTGGCGTGGGGGATCTTGTTTGGATTCTTGATGCCGAAAAGAATAGAATTGCCAGAGGGTTAAGCAATTTCAGTTCAGAAGAGATTTCTAAAATCAAGGGTCATAATACTGCGCAACTACCACAGATTGTAGGACACAAAACGTTCGATGAAGTTGTCCATAGAAATAATATGGTTTGTTTAGACGGTAGTGGTTAAATTAAGGAGGGTTAACATTGTTTGTAGAGCAGGTTACTAATTTGGGAAAACAAGCTAAAAATGTTTCAGCGGACCTTGCAATACTGGGGAGTGATGAAAAGAATAACGCATTATTGGCAATAGCCAAGGGCTTAAAAGACAAAACTCCCGAGATTATTGAGGCTAATCAAAAAGATATGGAAAATGGGAAACAACAAGGTCTAAGTGCCAGTTTTTTAGAAAGACTATTTCTAGATGAACAAAGAATCCTAGGTATGGTTGAAGGTCTTGAAGAATTAGTCACCTTAGAGGATCCGGTGGGAACCGTCGAAAAGATGGTTCGTCGCCCTAACGGTTTAGACATTGGGCAACTTCGTGTTCCGCTTGGGGTAGTGGCCATTATTTATGAATCCAGACCAAATGTAACCATTGAGGCCGCTGCACTTTGTCTTAAAACAGGTAACGCCGTGATCTTACGTGGCGGTTCAGAGTCAATTGAGACCAATAAAATTTTAGTTGATGTTATCAGAGAAGCCCTAGTAAACGTAGGCATTTCCGCAGATGCGGTGCAGCTCATTGCCTCCACAGAACGCGAAGCGGTTCAAGTACTTATGAAGCTCAGTGATTACATTGATGTATTGATCCCCAGGGGTGGAGCGGGACTCATTAAATCGGTGCGCGATAACTCTAGCATACCCGTCTTAGAAACGGGCATGGGAAATTGCCACATTTACGTAGATCAAGATGCCACAATAGATGCAGCAGTTCCCATTGTTTTAAATGCTAAAGTTCAACGCCCATCTGTTTGTAATGCTGTGGAGACCCTTTTAGTTCACGAGGACATAGCCACAAAATTTTTGCCACTAGTTAGTGAAGAATTACTCAAAAACAAGGTGGAATTGAGAGCTTGTGAACGAGGTTTAGACCTTATTCCACAAGCAGTACCCGCAAAAGATGAAGATTGGGACACGGAGTATTTAGATCTAATACTTGCCATCAAAGTCGTCAGCAGCTTCGATGAGGCAGTAGCCCATATCAATCAACATGGCACTAGCCATTCAGAAGTAATCCTTACTAATGATTATAATCGTTCCCGCGCTTTCCTAGAACAAGTCGATGCCGCCGCTGTTTATATCAATGCATCTTCTCGCTTTACAGACGGTTTTCAATTCGGTCTAGGTGCAGAACTGGGGATTTCCACTCAAAAGCTCCATGCAAGGGGACCTATGGGACTTGAAGCCCTAACTACTTTAAAATACATTATCTACGGTGATAACCAAATTAGAGAATAAAGTGAGACCGCTTCGGCGGTCTTTTTCATTGAACATTTAAGCGACATTATGGCTATTAATGAGTTCTATGGCCCCATGCCCAGGCTTGTGAGCCATGGAGATTATGTCACTTGTGATTGTTTCTTCCGGTTATAAAAAACGCAATCGATCGATGAACGATTTATCTATCTTGAGGAAGTCCACAATTAGCTCCCTTTCCCTTGATAGAGAAGAATAACCTGTGCCAAAATCATCAATGGAACTACCGATTCCATATACCTTTAGTTCGGAAAGTACCTTATTGATTTTTTCAAATTTAATTGACAATATCGACTCTGTCAGTTCTATAACCACATTCTCGGGATTCACATTTTTGCTTTGCAATAAGCGTAGCATACGTCGGGTAAACTCTTTGCTCATGAGCTGGATTCCGGAGATATTAATGGCTACTTTCATTTTAGTATAGCCGGCACGCTTTAGGTCGTTGACAAAGTCACATGCCTCTAAAATGATCAAATCTCCTATTGAATTAATATACTTTGTCTCCTCGGCTAGTGGAATAAACTCCAGAGGGGATACGAACCCCAAGTCTGTACTCTTGAATCTCGCCAACGCTTCAAAACCCCAAATTTGATCGGATATCATAGGTTAGAGTAAATAATATTCCAATAATGCTTTAAAGTAAGTTCCACCTACGCATAATCAAAATCAACTTATTTGCATATTCGGGATCAGTTGCATACCCAGCACGTTGTAGTTCTTTGGCAAATTCCTCAGGACTATTTGTTTTAAAGGCATCGGCATAGCGTGGCTGAGTGCTTAAAAAACGCCCATAATCCTCAAAACTATCTTCCATAGATTTGTAAGCCCGAAATGAATCAACGACATAAACCTTTTTGCCATTAACATACTCGTGCGTGGCAAAATCTTGACCTCGTCCTTTAATCCCAAAATAGTTGTTTCCTTTAACATATCTACCCCATCCCGTTTCCAGTGCAGCTTGAGCAAGGCAAACGCCATACGGAATTCCATATCTATCCTGAACTTCAAGGGCTAAAGGCAACGCTTTAGTAATAAATTCACGAACGTGAGTCATTTGCAATCACCTCTTATACAATATAAGATCATCACTCACATATCGTTACTATTCGCCTAATCTACGCATAAAGAAATCCCTCGAAATGGAGATTTAATGGCAGGATTAACTACTATACAACTGAAATTAATATAAGATCCGAAAAATTAGGGGGTAATATCATGGAGTACACTATTAAAGGTGGTTCTTTACCCGCGGTCATTATTCAATTAGAAGCCGGCGAATCAATCATTAGCCAAGCGGGTGGACGCACATGGGCGAGGGGTGATGTTCTAACCGAAACTAAAAGCGAAGGTGGGATAGGCAAAAGTATAAGCAGAATGTTTACAGGCGAAAGCCCATTTTTATCTCGTTACACTGCTCGAAGTACATCTGAAATTGCTTTTTCCTCTTCTTTCCCAGGTACCATTATTGAAAGAACCCTAGGAAAAGGGGAAAGCATAATTGCTCAAAAAACAGCTTTTCTCTGTGCAACCGAAGAAATCGAATTATCAACGCACTTCCAAAAGAAACTAGGTACCGGACTATTTGGAGGGGAAGGGTTTATTATGCAGAAAATCACCGGACCGGGCCTTGTGTTTTTAGAAATTGACGGTTATTGTCAAGAATATGATTTAAAAACAGGGGAGCGCCTTGTTTGCGATACGGGTGTACTTGCGGCCATGGATACCACTTGTGAAATGGATATCCAAAGAGTAAAGGGTGTAAAAAACGTACTATTTGGCGGCGAGGGTCTTTTTGATACAGTTGTAACGGGACCCGGGAAAGTCTACTTACAGACCATGACTATTCCAAAACTTGCCCAATTAATTATTCCTTACATCCCCACTTCAAACTCATAACAAATTATACGGAGACCCACTATAGGCAATGCATAGCGGGTCTTTTACTTATGCCGTTAATCAGCATTACTAATTAGTAGGTAGAAATTAAAAGAATTAGGTTCAATTTTACCGCTGCCTTTCGTCCTCCAACCATTGATTGATTTAAAAATATAACGAACAGTCACATTTCGACCTTGGTCAGTTATTTCATATACTTTTTTATTGTCAAATGGCCAGTCTTCTTCGCTTAGAAAAGTAGAACTCAAATCCTTTACCGATCTTTCGTAAACCTTTTCACCATCTAGATTAATTACTAAAATCGAATCATCTGACTTAAAAGATACCATAAGTGACCCATTATTTATCGAAAGCTCGGGACTGTCCCAGGAAATTATTTCGGCGAGAAAATCATGATTATCAAGGGAGAAAAGACGATCATTCGCGTGGAGCATTATTGAAAAATAGTCCCGATCACGAACGCCGTAAAGCGAAAAAGTACGATATTTAAATCCGAAAAGGTCTTGAAAATCATCAATAACAAAACCCTGGGGTAGAATCTTAAGATCACTAAGACTGTGCTTATCATGGAAATATTCTACTATACTGCCGATCTCCGCTTGGACTTCTTCATCCACTTCTGGGTTCGCGACTATTTTACCGTTTTCCAACAGTCGATTCTCCTGTAATAATGTATGTAGTCGTTGATTTTGACTGTTTTTAGATACAGAAAAACTACTCCAAGGTCCAATCATTGAAAGGACAATGATTAGACAAAGGGAGATGGGCAGAAAAATATTGCGACGTTTTTTCATAATGCTATAATAGAACATCCAACCGGCAACCCAAGTGCCTAGAATCAAGACAAAATATCTGTTTTCCGTAAAACCGTGGGCAGAGATTCTTTTACCAATGGCAACGAACATCATAATCAGTAGGGGCAAATTTAGTTTGGGAAAAAACTTTAGAAAACCACGGGCAACCCTATTTTTAGTATCTAAGGGAGTTATAAATAGAAGCAAAACCGCACTGAATACAGAATACCAAAGAACAAGGTGGGCGATGACTCCACTTGGCCAAGTTCTCGTAATTAAAATCTTTCCAAAGAAAGCGTAAAGCATTAAGGTGTAAACAGAAACTAGCGGAACCAAAATATATGAAAGTAGCACTTCAAAACCTTTAGGATATTTAGCTTCTATGCTCTTTGAAAGATGATTATCAAATGATCCGCTCAGACCCCCCAAAAAGTAAATTGGAGCAAAAATCCATGTAGCACTTAACCAAAAATCAAATCCCAATCCGGGAATGGGCTGAACTACGAAAAGCAACTCAAAAGAGCTTAGAATAATTTGTGTCCCAAGGTAAATAACTTGCGCATAAAGAAAACTGGAAACGAATCTCAAAAACAAATGAACAATGTGTAAGGAATAATCCGTTTCGTCCTTTCGTAGCAAAGGGGGAATAAATAAAAAAGCCAAGTATAGTCCTAAGGAGATGCCAATATAACGTATGACGCTAACATACTCCGTGTTTTGTAACCAGAAATGATAATAGGCGATCAAGAGTAGCCCCGTTAATATTAGATTTGCCATTTGGGTTAAAAACGGTTTGAATTTAAACCTTTCACCCACATAAGTTAAAACCAACGACAAAGGAAACCCAAGAGCCGCGAGCATGGTAAACCGTTCCCAATAAGGCTCAAAGGAAGCACTAATTAAGTCATGATTATACATTATTAATAACACTACCGCGACCACTGGGAGGAGTAAGGATACCCAGAAACGTTGTATACTGGCCAAAAGCCTTTCTCCTAATCCTTTTAAAAACTCAATGATTCGTTTCATCTACAAAGAACCTCCAATACTAGCGCGACAATTGAAAGCCATTGCCGCCCTTGTATTTAATATAGTACATCGCTTGATCTGCATGATATAGCAAGCCTTTTGCTTGTTCAGCGTGTTCGGGGTATAAAGCACCTCCTAAACTAATGGAAACCTGTAAGGGGTACCCTTCGTGTATAATGGGTTCTTTGAAAATTCCGTGTATTCTAGCCATTAAAGAAGTGACATAATCAGAATCTTGCACATCGGATACTAAGATCACAAATTCATCGCCTCCGAAACGTCCAAGATAATCGCTTTCGCGGAGTACTCCTTGAACCCTTTTAGCAACATCTTTTAGAACAAAGTCTCCAACATGATGACCAAAGTTATCGTTATATCTTTTAAACTTATCTATATCAAACATTAATAAAGCAATTTTCGTGTTTTCCTCTTTTGCCCTTTGTAACTCTAAATCTAAGATTTCTAAAAAGCCACCTCTATTCAAGACCTTTGTGAGACCATCATAGCAGGCCATCCAGCGAATTTTAGCATCTTGTTCTTTACGTTCTGTAATATCCCTAATGATGTGAATCCGCAATTTACCACTTTCAGTTTCGGTAGTGCGTGCACTAACTTCAACGGGAAATACCGAGCCATCGGAGCGAGTATGAAGACTTTCGAAAATAATTCCATCTACCGCGGCAAGAGCCATCTGCTCCTCATAATGAATTGCCTCAGAAGGATGTCTTATTTCTTGAATAGTTAAAGATAAAAGCTCTTCTTTAATGTAACCATATTGATCGCAAGCCTTTTGATTAGCGTTAATTATTCGTCCATCCATGGCAACATATAAGATAATATCTTGGGCTTGTTCAAAAAGGATTTCATGGACTTGCATAACCTGTTCTGCTTTCCTTCGAAAGGTAATTTCAGCGAAGAACAAAAGAATCTCGTCATCAGAAACGGGTACATGATTTATTAAAAATCTACGATCCGTTTGTTTAAATTGGTATTCAAATACTTTAGATCCTTTCGTTTCTGCCAAACGATCACGAAGTTTTTCCCCACAATCGCGATCAATTGCCATGACAACGCAAATAGATTTGCCGATAATGTCTTTTTTATTTAGCCCCGAAACGCGAGCCGCCGGCCCGTTTAAATCCATAACAACATAATCTTTAACCTTACCTGTTTCGTCATCTTTGACAACCGAAAGTCTAACATATCCCTCTAATAAGCCTTCTGTAATTGTAGAATCAAAAAATAAAGTCTTCGTTTTCGCTGAAAACACCTCCTTTATGAACAATAAAAATAAAACTATTTGATTAAGTAATAATTAGGTATTTTATGCCATACTCCTGCAGGTTTTTTCTATCTAACTAAAGTATAACAACTTCGATTCACGAAATAATAATCAGTTGCCATACCAATTGGGAATGATGCTTTGCATGTTGTTGTACCAGTTTAATACGTCTTTTGCCAAATTACGCACGGTATTTATTTCGCTTTCACCGAATGGAATTGCCCACGGCATTGATGAAAGCAGATTGCTACAGATGTATAAGGCAAGTAGGCCCCAAAACTCAGACGGTATTTTATGACTAAAGTAGCCATCGATCATGCCTGTGGCAAATTTGGGAGATGCTTGGGCTGACCATACTATACGGTTGAACTCTTCCCATGGGTCACCGTAATCGTAACGATCAAAATCAATAATTATTAGCCGTTCATTTTCCATCATCATATTACCTATATGATAATCGCCGTGCTGGAAGGTCTGGGGTCTATCTTTGAGCAGGTAGCGGTTGGATTCTATATAGTCAACAATGTTATCTGCACCATCGAATTTAATTGCACAGTCGTTAAACATTTTAATTTTTCTATCTATTTTTTCATTAAAGCGAAGGGCCCAGCCTATCTGCTCTTTAGGTGCCGGAATAGAGTGAATTATTTTAAGCATTTTTCCTGCCTCTAAACCATATCTATACTGCTTATGAACATCCAGTTTTGAAATAACTTCTTCCGCGTCTTGTCCATCAATCCAAGCTTGAAGAAGATAAAAGCCCTCAGCGCATTCACCAAACTCCACCGGTTTGCTCACGGAAACGCCGAGGGTTGCCAGTTGCCTCTGTACTTTAAACATTGTTTCAACTTTATACTTTTTGTCTTTAGAACAAGTTCTAAGAAAGTATTTTGCACCATCAACTGATGTGGCACAATATTTTTGATCTCCCGACCAACCTTTAGATATTACGGTTAGTTGTTTTAAGTTAATACTCGAAGCGTCAAGTGCATTCATCCCTTAGCTCCTCTCCTAGGGTAAGTGTATCATGTGGGTTATCTCAGTAAAGAAAAGACCACCGAAGTGGTCTTAAGCTGGTATTCCTTACTCTCACTAACAATTTGCATCGCCGAATGCTTCTCAAAGGCAGACTTAAAAATACCGAAAGAACCTGAAAATAAACTGCAATGCCATCAGATAATATGTCACCAAACTCCATATTTTCAGGAAGTTGCATCTGCTTTGAAGACTCTAGCTTGAAAAGCACCTTTTTTCGAAAATCCGGCGATATTTGTCCTTGAGTTGTATATTTGTTAATCACCAAATCTGCAAGGAAAAAGAAACACAGTGTTGTTTCCTGTAAAGCCCCCCTCTTAAGACACCCCTAATTTCTTATGGATCGTTGTCATGGTCATCCTCCGTTCTTGAGTTTAGGCAAACACCTTTTCCACTAACCTCTTGGACCAATTCGGCAACGTATTCTCCAAATTCTCTTGCCATGTCTTCTTTGGTGAAAGAAGTGTCTTCTATTACATCATGAAGAATAGCGGCGGCAATTACTTCGTAATTTTCCGTCATGCTAGCTACTATTGCGGCAGATTCCGTTGGATGTAAAATATAGGGTATATTATTTCCTTTGCGAAGATCTCCCAGATGTGCTTTAACTGCAAAAACTATTGCCTTTTCTACTAGGTTCACTTTTTTCCCCCTTGAAAACTCGTTCCCAAAAGTCATCTTCTCTATAAAACTGAATTACTTGACCTTGACCCGATATTCCCGGACCGCTGTACTTCCAATCCGTTCCTTCCGGATCAAAAGAAATTCCGTTGGCAAGGGGATCATGATGATCCCCGCGCATTAATACTCAAAAACATTATCTATGGTTATTTTTCCGGTCCAACTATCATCCATGCGACCAACGTCAACGATTTTCCATTTGCCCGATTTATACTCTAAATCAAGATAGTCGGAAAGTTCGAACCATCGAGAAAAAACAGCAAAATAGGCTGTCGCTTCAGTCTTATCGTGATTAAACATAATGGTTTTAAAATATATCCAATAAGTTTGATTTGTATCATCTGGATGTTGGGGATATTTGTTTACCAATTTCTCAACCTTGTCCTGTGGACTAAAATAAGTACTATCTTCAAAGAATTCCGTACCAAGTAATTTGATCACCCCATCCACATCCTTCTTTGCTGCCAAAGAAACATAGTTCTCAACAAGATTTTCGATATCATCCCTTAAATTAGCAGTAGTTTGACCAGTAGACTTAAGTGTTCCTACCAAAAACGAAATTATGACTAAAGCAAGGAGTGTAAGAAGTACTGTTATCCGATTAGTTTTTTTCATACTCTTGATTTCCTTTCGCGATAAATGAGATTTTGTTAGTACCCCCGTTATATCAGCAGATCATTACTTCTTCACGGTGGATATATGCACGTTAAAGAAAAAACCGTGTGTGCTAGTTTATAGCAACACACGATCTTTCTGAAATCTTGCCTACTTTAGATCCTTTAAGTAGTTGCAACCATTGGTTGTCAAAAATAGAAGCTTAAGTTGGTAGAACGAGCCACACCAAGATAGTAGTATTATAGTCAGGTGATCAAATGAATTTCCCAGATAAGCTTCATATATTGGTTAAACACGAATGATCTTGTCCTCACGTAGAATGCAACCAGGTCATACTAAGCCGTCAAAATGGTCCGATACTTATGACTTAGCTAAGGGATTATTGAAAGATACCCCTTCGATAAATGGCTTACCAGGTAGATCTTCAGTTAGAATCAATGGTATTTGATTTAAGTGTGCCACTGCCCAAATCTGAGCATCCCAATACGAAAGTTGGTGAACTTGCATGCCGCGAACAGCTTCGCAAACCACAAAGTTAGTAACCGGAAGCACTATAAACGAGCGGATCAGGTTCTCAATGCTGGACGACAGCTCATTGACTGATAAAGGGGGGGCAATTTTTCTGGTGGCAACAACTGCAAATTCACCTAAAACCTGCGAAGAAATGGCTGCCCTTTTAGTTCTGATCCAATAATCCAGTATCTTAATAGCTTGAGCGTGTTTTTCGCCTGTCTGTGGTTGATAAGCATACGCTAATATATTAGTATCGATTAACACATCAGCGATCATAGAGCTCATCCCTCTTCCAAGCCCTAGATTCTTCTTCTAATAGCTGGCTCCGTGATTTAATAAACAGTAATTCCCTTTCCCAAGCGCCCAGATCTAAATTTACAGGTAGCCTCGCAGCTTGGACATAAGAGGAAATAGCATCGCGAACAATCTGACCTTCGCTAACTTCATACTGAGATGCTTGTTCCCGAAGAAGCGAGTTTTGATCAGACTCAATGTAGAATTGTTTTCTAATCATTGGTTTATCGTTAGCCAACACCAACACCTCCTACGCCTAAGTATACATCTATTATCTTCTTATGGCAAGTTCATCTTTGACCG
>DUPA01000071.1 GCA_012838515.1 Natronincola sp.
AAATACACTCAAGGTAGACTTTGTTTAGAGTCTTGGCTTTCGAGGTATAATAAGGGAGGGGGAAAGGTGGAAATTGTATTGGCTGACGCCGCTGGTTTTTGTTTCGGTGTAAAAAGAGCGCTGGAATTGACGAATAAGTTAATAGCCGAAGCTGAAGCGGATACTCCGATACACACGTTTGGTCCACTTATCCACAATCCTCAGGTTGTAGCCAAACTCGAGAATCAAGGTGTTAAAGTTTTGGAGCAACCTGGCGATGTAGGTTCAGGGGTGGTTATTGTCCGTTCACATGGTGTTGCGCCAAAGGTCATGGATGAGTTAAAAAGTAATACTGAAGTTGTTGACGCAACCTGTCCTTTTGTACAACGAGCTATGCGTTGGGCAAAACAGTTAAAAGAAGAAGGGTATCAAGTCATTATTGTTGGGGATAAGTTTCATCCTGAAGTACAAGCTATATTCGGGTACACAGATGAAACGGCACATGTCGTGAGTACGCCTCAAGAAGTCCAAAAGCTGACGATCGCTAGACGCGTCGGTGTTATAGCACAAACAACTCAATCAGTTAGTAATCTACGAGAATGTGTAGGTGAGCTAATTGGGAAAGTTCAAGAGCTAAAAGTTTTTGATACCATCTGTACTGCAACCGAAGAGCGGCAAACTTCTGCATGGGAATTGGCCGCCCAAGTGGATGTTATGGTTGTTATTGGAGGCCGAAATAGTGCTAACACTAAGAGGTTGGCGGAATTATGTCAGGAGCGAGGAACGGTAACACACCATATCGAATCACCTGAAGAATTAAAAAAAGAGTGGTTCATAAATGTTAAAAGAGCAGGTGTGACCGCCGGAGCCTCTACTCCAGATTGGTTAATTGAGGGGGTACTTACTAGAATGAGCGAATTTAACGAAGAAAAGGTAGTAACGACTACCGAAGACGCAACAACAGAAGAAACGGTAGCCGATGAGACATTGGTAGATTTAGCCGTTGAGGAAACAGTAGAGGAATCTACTGTAGAAGTAGCAGCTGAAGAAGAAACGGCAAATGATGCCGATGAGGAAATGGAATTAGATGAAGTTTCCATGAGTGATTTTGATGTCAAAATGCCCTCAGTTGGAGCTGTTATTCAAGGAAAAGTCGTACAGATTTCCGCTGACGAGGTATTAGTTGATATTGATTATAAATCGGAGGGGCGAGTTCCCCTAAATGAATTAAGCTTTATTTCCAACGCTAAAGCGGAAGATATCGTTAGTGTCGGTGATGACATTTCCGTTAAAGTTTTAAAAGTAGATGATGCTGAAGGCAATGTTCTTTTATCAAAAAAGAGGGCTGACGCCGATCAATCTTGGGAAAAATTAGAGGAGCTTCACGAGTCGGGAGGAACCCTTACCGCTAAAGTAATGCAGGTAGTCAAAGGTGGTCTCTTAGTGAACGTTGGGGTTCGTGGATTTATTCCCGCAAGCCATATTTCTTTAGGTTTTGAAGATAATTTAGAGAAATATATTGGTCAAGAGCTCGAATTGAAGATTATTGAGCTTGATCGCGGTAAGAATAATGTAGTATTTTCCCATAAGGATGTTTTAGAAGCTAAGCATCAAGAAGCTAAAGAAAAAGCCTTTGCCAGTCTTGAAGAGGGTTCAAAGGTACCTGGCGTTGTTCGTCGTTTAACCGACTTTGGTGCTTTTGTTGATATAGGTGATGGCGTAGAAGGTTTACTTCATGTCTCTGAAATGGCTTATAGCCGTGTAAATCATCCTTCTGACGTTGTATCTGAGGGAGAAGAGATCACCGTAATGATTCTCGGTGTTGATCAGGAAAGGGAAAGAATCTCACTTGGTCTAAAGCAGACTAAAGCTGATCCTTGGTCCACCGTTGCTGAGCGTTATGAAGTTGGGCAAAAAGTCACCGGTGAAGTAACTCGCGTAGTTGATTTTGGTGCTTTTGTTAAACTTGAAGATGGCATTGAAGGCTTAGTTCACATTAGTGAGCTTTCCCATAAGCATGTTGCGAAAACTGAAGATGCCGTAAAATCCGGAGAAACTGTTGACGTTAAGGTAATTAGCGTTGATTCTCAGGCAAGACGTATCGGATTAAGCATTAAAGAACTGGAACCAAAGCCAGAATCTGCACCGAAGCCGGTTAGCAAAAGATCAGCACCTGCACAAAAACCCATCGAAGGTGTTGACGATGAAGAATTAACCACCAATTTAGGTGATATGTTTGGTGATTTGTTTAAAGATTCATAAGTTAATTTTATAATCAATTAAACTCAAAACCTGCAGATCAAATGATCCGCAGGTTTTTTGATATAGTAAGCATCTTGGGGAACACTAAGTTTGAGTTTAAATGTATGAGTGGAGGGATCCAGGTGCTTACTGGTACAACAATACTATTGATAGTTGCCGCGCTTATCTACTTTGGTGTGGGGCAACGTTTGCTCGATCGCATGCGTCTAACGGATACACAGGCGTTAATTTTTATAGTTTTAATGATAGGGGGAAGTTTTGTAACTGTTCCCTTAAAAATGGGTCGTACAAGTGTGGGTATAAATCTGGGGGGTGGCTTAGTACCTTTAGCTTTAGTAATCTACTTGCTTGTAAAGGCAGACACTACTAAAGAAAAAATACGTGCATTAATTGCCTCAGTTGTTACCGCCGGGATTGTATTTGGGGTTGGCAAATTATCAATTTTTGACCCTTCTAGTCCCTATCTATTTATTGATCCTTTGTGGTTATTCAGCATTATAGCGGGTATAGCCGGGTATTTAGCAGGTAGATCACGGCGATCCGCTTTTATTGCCGGAGTTTTGGGTCTGTTTTTAGTTGATGTTATTCATCTATTTCAGGCATTGGCCGGCAATATTCCTACTAGAATAGTGCTTGGAGGAGCCGGAGTTTTTGATGCCATGATTTTGGCCGGATTGATTGCCATCGGTTTAGCAGAGTTCGTAGGTGAAACGCGGGAACGGATAGAAGGGGGCAGTGGAAACTGATGAAGAAAAGATTAAAATTAGTGGCTATCATTTTATGCCAT
>DUPA01000072.1 GCA_012838515.1 Natronincola sp.
AATTGTGACCTCCTTTAGTACACTATGCTTCAATGAGTGGTAGCATTTAGTAATATATTAGATATATATTTAGCAATTCCTCTTTTTATGTACATTTATTGGTAAAATAAACGTGAAATTCTTTCTGATTTTCCGTTTTCCCCCAATTTAATCACCACTCCATTGAGTGAAGCAGGCCCCTTAGCAAGGGTAAAACGCTGTGGGAGTTGAGTTAAAAATTTATTTATTACCTTTTCCGGTTCTACCCCCAAAACACTATTTATGGGACCACACATGCCTAAATCAGTTATAAAAGCCGTGCCTTGGGGCATAATTTGCTCATCTGCCGTTGGCACATGCGTATGCGTACCAACCACCGCGCTCACTCTACCATCCAAGTAATGGACCAGGGCAATTTTCTCCGATGTGGCTTCCCCATGAAAATCAACTAATACGTGCGTTACATTATGAGGCAATTTAGCCAATACATTATCTGCTGTCCTAAAAGGACAGTCGTAGTCTTGCATGAATACACGCCCAATTAAATTTAAAACCGCGATTGCACCAAAGCCGATCTCATGAATGTAAACTGATTGACCGGGTACAGATGATGGATAGTTAGCCGGTCTTAAAATTCTTGGCTCATTATCGATATAAGTATACATTTCTTTTTGATCCCAAATGTGATTTCCGCTTGTTAGTACATCGATGCCAAGCTCGAAAAGTTCATGTGCGATTTTTCCAGTTAACCCAAATCCCCCTGCAGCGTTTTCGCCATTAGCAACTATTAAAACAGGTTCATATTTGTCTTTTAACTCAGGGAGAAATTGTGCAACTACATTGCGTCCGGGTCTACCTACGATATCGCCTAACATTACAACATTCAAGATTCTGTCACCTCTTTAAAGGGAATACTAAAAACCAAAACTCTGCCATTTTCTCTATATCCTGTTAGCCGTTCTAAGCCCCGCCAAGACGCGGAACTTAACAAAGATTCAATCAACATATTTTGTTCCCACTCATCTTCATCAACCATGTCCGGTCCTTCTCGGACTAAGCTTTCTTCAAAAGAATCGTTAATTAATTCTGTGATTAAATTCAATTCCGATAGAGACAGGCTTGCAAGATCCCTTGTTACTTCTAAAGCCACTAATTCGTCTTTAATAATCCTCTTTACAGAGGCAACCAATACCTGCTCCTGCCTAAAACTATGGAAAAGAGATAGATGGCTTTCGAAGTTTTGAACAAACGAAGAAAAGTCGACTCGGGAACCTTTAATTAAAAAAACTATGCGCAATGCTTTTTCTGCCGGCTCGTAATGCACAGTTCCAATCTGAGGAAAGCGAACCAATATGGAGATTAAAAGGTCAATTTGATTTCCTTCAAGTTCCACCAAAATCCCCTCCCATTAAGTATTTGAGAAAACAAGCCAGGCAATTGCCTGGCTCACTTAGCTCACTTAGCTTACTTGGCGTACTCTACAGCTCGAGTTTCACGAATAACGGTCACCTTAATCTGCCCGGGATATTCAAGTTCAGCTTCAATTCGTTTCACGATATCTCGGCTTAACTGCACCGCAGTTGCATCAGTGATGCGTTCAGGCTTGACCATAATACGTACTTCCCTACCCGCTTGGATAGCGTAAGATTTTTCTACCCCTTCAAAGGATGATGAAATTTCCTCCAGCTTTTGTAGACGTTTGATATAGCTTTCTAAGGTTTCGCGACGTGCACCGGGTCTCGCAGCCGAAATGGAATCTGCCGCCATAACCAGAACAGCTTCCACACTTTCCGCTTCGTAGTCACCATGGTGACACGCAACCGCATGTATCACATCTTTATTTTCTTTGTATTTCCTCAAAAGATCAATACCGATTTCGATGTGGGTACCCTCAATCTCATGGTCAACCGCTTTACCAATATCATGTAGTAAACCCGCACGGCGAGCAAGTCTTGAATCGACCCCCAATTCCGCGGCCATAATGGCGGCCAAGTGGGCTACTTCAACAGAGTGTTTTAGTACATTTTGACCATAGCTAGTTCGAAAACGCAGTCTTCCCAATAATTTAACAATCTCCGGATGCAACCCATGTACATCGGTATCAAGGGTTGCTTGCTCCCCTGCATCGCGTATAACGGCATCGACTTCGGCACGCGCCTTCTCCACCATTTCTTCGATACGAGCGGGGTGTATACGACCATCACTAATTAATCGTTCCAGAGCAATCCGGGCAATTTCCCTTCGAACCGGATCAAAACCGGAAAGAATGACCGCTTCAGGTGTATCATCAATTATTAAATCAATACCTGTTAGGGTTTCTAATGCTCTTATATTGCGACCTTCTCTTCCGATAATTCGGCCCTTCATGTCATCATTTGGTAGCGATACTACAGAAACAGTTGATTCGGCAACGTGATCGGCCGCCGTTCTTTGAATTGCGAGTGAAATAATATCGCGGGCTTTTTTGTCAGCTTCATCCCGTGCTTGGGTTTCCAATTCACGAATCATTATTGCAGTTTCGTGTTTGATTTCATCTTCCACGGTCTTGAGAATTAGTTCACGGGCTTCTTCTGTCGTTAGATCAGACAATCGTTCCAACTCTTCGCGTTTCTTACTAAGAAGATCCTCAACTTCCCGTTGTAGTTTTTCAACATCCTTGGTTTTTCGCTGTAAGCTTTCTTCCTTGCGCTCTAAATTCTCGTTTCTTCTGTCAACTGTCTCTTCTTTCTGAGTTACACGACGTTCAAACTGGTTTAACTCTTGGCGACGTTCCCTAGCTTCTTTTTCCATTTCGGCGCGGGATTTATGAATTTCCTCCCTTGCCTCCACCAAGGCTTCCCTCTTTTTTGATTCAGCTTCCCGCTCACCATCTTGAATTATGCGTTCGGCTTCTGCTTCGGCCGATTCAATCGTGGCTTCAGCCAGTTTTTTTCGAACAATATATCCTGTAACCAGAGCAATTATTGCTACTGATCCATATTTTAATAAAATAAGCAAAAATTCGATACTGTTCACCTCCTCCTTTCATGAACATTATTAGAAAATAAAGCCGAGCCGAAACTCAGCTTTTTTTCGTAGTGATCATTTTTTAATGTTTCCGATTTTTCGTTTTCGAATAACTTACGTTGTTTTAACAGCAACAACTTGTCTTAATTGTATTCGTTTTCGGGATCTCTGTCAAGCAATTCACCAACTACGCGTCGAGCCACAAAACCGGGAAATCCCCTCCGTTGCAAAAGCCCGTAGAGTCTCCGTGTTCTGGCTAAAGCTTCTACTTTTTCCAATCTACCCAAGCGTTGTTGGGCAAGGGTAAAAGCCAGCTTATATTCGATTTCGGGAGGATTTAGAACTTGTTCAATATATGTCTCTTTAATTCCCTTTCTATTTAATTCCATACGCAGCAAATAATTGCCGCTAGGTCTTTGTCGGTTACGATATTCAACATGATTACCGGCATAACGTAAATCGTTTAGATAACCTAACTTTTCAAGATAGATGAGGGCCTCTTCAACATCGGATTCTTCGAAGTTACGTTCTAAACGTTCTTTTAATTCTTGCTTACTGCGATCTTTAACAGTTAATAATCTTAAAGCCGCAGCTTTAGCCTTATTCTTTTTCGGTTCCACCGTCATCTTCTTCTCCTTCAGACTTTAACAATCCCGTTGCGATACGAACCTTCTGCTCCAATTCTACAGTAAGTTCGGGATTCTCTTTAAGATAGTCTTTGGAATTTTCTCGTCCTTGCCCCAAGCGCACATCACCATATGAATACCATGCACCGCTTTTATTAACAATATCGAGTTCTGTTGCCATATCGAGGATATCCCCGTGACGTGAAATTCCTTCACCATACATTATGTCAAATAGTGCCTCTTTAAATGGAGGTGCGACTTTGTTTTTTAAGACCCTAACCCTCGTGCGATTCCCAATCATGTCAGTACCCTGTTTTAATGTTTCAATTCTGCGAATGTCCAGGCGAACTGAGGCATAGAACTTTAGGGCCCTACCGCCCGGTGTTACCTCGGGATTCCCGAACATAATTCCCACCTTTTCTCTTAGTTGATTCGTGAAAATCACCGTACAATTAGACTTCCCGATGGCTCCGGTGAGTTTGCGCAAAGCTTGAGACATTAATCGTGCTTGTAGCCCAACGTGGGTATCACCCATCTCTCCTTCGATTTCTGCTCGCGGTACCAATGCTGCAACGGAGTCAACAACCACAACATCAACGGCTCCGCTACGGACGAGATGTTCAGCAATTTCTAAAGCCTGTTCACCGTGATCGGGTTGGGAAATAAGTAAATTATCAATATCCACACCGAGATTTCTCGCATAGCCCGGATCTAAAGCATGCTCCGCATCGATCATTGCGGCTATTCCACCGTTTTTTTGCGCCTCTGCAATAATATGCAAAGTTAAAGTTGTTTTGCCGGATGATTCAGGACCGTATATCTCAACAATTCTACCTCTAGGTATTCCACCAACACCTAACGCAACGTCCAATGCTAAAGAACCTGTGGGAATCGTACCAATGTTTAACTTAGCACCCCGTTCCCCCAGTTTCATTATGGAACCTTTACCATATTGCTTTTCAATTTGCAGCATAGCCCTATCTAAGGCTTTTTCTTTTTCGCTCATTAATCATAGCCCCTCTCTTTGGAAACAAATGTTCGCTCCCAAATCATAGAAAAAGGAGAAATCGGTGATATAGACTCATCGTGAGTCAACTTTTACTGTCACGTTTTCCTCCCGATACACAATTAAACCAACCTTCCAGTATACATCAGCGTATCATTTCTACATCTTCTTGAATATTCCTGCTATGATCAAAAAATGTCCGCTCTAAAGAAAAGCCCATGCCTAAACCTGTCACGTGAACCCCATCAACTGCTCGCAAAACTAAGTTTCTCTCTCGATCAAATTGAAAATATAATAAAGAAAGACTATAGGGTAAAGGCTCCTTGCTTTGAAAACCGCGAATGCCTGCTGCGCCGGTTGTGCCTGCATTGATATAAACCGTACCATCTATTTCTTCTAAGCCCCAGATATGAGAATGTCCATACACCACAACGGGAAATAAACCGGGTGGGATATTTTTAGCTACACGATGATTATGAATCATAAAAATATCAGGTTTAATTTCTACACCTTGCCATTTTACCTTTATTTCCTCGGCAAAGTTTTTTAAGTCGTTTATTGGTGCCGGTTCGGGCAGGGGTTGATTAACAACGAGATCCCCTTCTCCGCTAATAAGTAGCCCGTGCACGTGCTCCATTTGTGCGGAAACTATAATTACATTTGGGATTTCCCCCAACTTTCTTAAAACATGGGGTGAATCATGATTTCCCGAAACAAATAAGTAAGGAATATCCAGCCCCGAGATTCGCTCAGAGATCTCGGCTTCGAGGGCTGTTCCCCAATCGGTTAAATCTCCGGTATCCATAACAAAATCAACGGGAAAACTTTCAATAACTTGTTCTGCAAAACTATATGCTATGGGATTATTATGAATATCGGAAACATGCAAGACTATAACATCGGCATCTACCAATCCTACGGGTCCGAGATTTTCAACTTGCTGCAAAACAGTATATAAGTTAGTGGCTAATACCTGAACCCTTGTGCCCAGCTCTTCAATTTGATCTAAACTTTGCCAAACAAGATCTAAAACCCATGGAGCAACCTCAATCATTCCCTCATATTCCACCCGTTCAAAGCCGGTAATATCGTAACCTATAAAGATGCTCGTTGCGATAAGCAAAACGGTTAAAGCACCTATTACTGCAGCTCGCATCAAACGTTTACCATCGCGCACCCCTAAAAAAAGTAAGGCAAACACAGAACCGGATAAGCCAATACCCATAAGTTTAAGTATATAAAATACCATGATTTTCTTTGCGCTCAGCTTGATCTCATTTAAAACAAGTTCTATACCCTCCGGACTTGTGAACACTATGCTTTTCAAAAGGGAAAGTTCAACGCTACGTAACTCAATCCCTAAAATAAAAGGCATCAAGTGGGTTTTTGCGCTGATCCTTCCGATTGGTGGTAGAATAATTACAGTTTGACCCGGATAGCCAAGTTCAATTTTTAAATTGACAGTAAAAGGGAAAGCATAATAGTTGGTGGATGAAAACAGGACTATGAATAAAAATATTCCCAGAAAAACAAAGAGAATCGGTAAATATTTCATCCGATTCTTCTCTAATTGCTCCATCCGATACACCCTTCCCCGCTTAAACTTTAGAATGTGACTTGAGAGTATCCCATAACAGGTGAAGTGCGGCCAATGTGCTACGTTGCTTTACCTGCTCTCTAGTTCCCTTCCAGAGATACTTCTGCACAATAGTATCACCTGCATGGGCCAAACTGATGTACACTAAACCGACGGGTTTGTCTTCGCTTCCACCCCCCGGCCCGGCTATACCCGTAACCGCCAGTCCAAAATCGGTATTTGTTTTTTTTCTTACTCCTTCTGCCATTTCCATGGCAACCTGTGAACTGACTGCTCCAAAATCATCTAAAGTTTCTTTTTTTACCCCCAAATCCTCTTGTTTAGCTAAATTACTATAAACAACGTAGCCCCTTTGAAAAAACAAAGAGCTCCCCGGTACATTTGTTAAAGTGTGTCCTATTAAACCCCCTGTGCAAGATTCGGCTAAGGCAAGTGTAAATCTATTTTTAATCAATTTTGCAGCCACGACTTCTTCCAACGATTGATCATCGTAGCCATAAAAATTATTTATAGCCCTTTTTATAATCTCTTCTTCTAAAGGCCGAATCAACCGAAAACCTTCCTGTATAGAATCGGCCTGTGCACCTAGGCGTACTCGCACTTTCCCCGTGGAAGAATAGAGGGCTACAGTAGGGTTGGTCTGGTGATCAATTATATCTGACAACAAATCTGCAAGATTAGACTCCCCCACGCCTACAAAATTAAGGTTCCGGATTGCCAGCGGACGAGTTGAGCCATTGAGCGAGATCAATGGACGAATCGTTTCATTAAACATTGCCTGTAATTCTTTAGACACGCCCGGTAATGCCACGACTATTTTACCATGCACCTCTAACCAAAAGCCGGGAGCAGTTCCCACAGGATTGGGAACAATATTACTACCTTTAGGGAAAAGTGCCTGTTTTCTATTTTGAATCGGCATGCTATTTCCATCACCATATCGGGTAGTATACCAATTCTCCAAATTTAATAAAACGGAACTTTCTTCAACCAATCCCCTCTCAGTGGCTAAACTGACAACCTCACGGGTTATGTCATCTTCGGTGGGTCCTAGCCCTCCACTAATGATTATTAGATCTGCGTTGTTAATAGCCCTTTTTAATACCTCTTGCGCGCGCTCCAAATTATCCCCCACTGTTGATTTGAAGTATAAATTGACACCGCAATTCGCTAATTCCCTTGCTAAAAAAGCTGCGTTTGTATCCACAATCTCTCCTAATAGAAGCTCTGTTCCTATGGTGATTAATTCGGCTTTCAATACCATCACTCCGTTATCTGAATTTTCCAATTTGTACTTCCCTTTTGCACCCATTTGTGGTATATTGAAAATGCCCGGGGGAAAAGGAGACTATTTATGTTTAACAGAAAAATATCGTTAATTCCTTTGAGCTTGGCACTTATTCTTGTGCTTTTACCCTTAGTAGGATGTATCCCCAAATCTCCCCTTTCGCAAAAGAACCCCGTAACTGTTCTAGGTTCTTTAGAGGGCAATAATAGTAATGTTAAAAATGCTGAAGTAATTCTTACCAAAGGAAAACTATCAGTTGTGGAAACAGTACCTTTGACAAATAACAAATTCGAGGCTTCTTTAAAAGTACCTGTTGGCCAGTGGGATCTCTCCGTTATTTTAGTTGATAAATTAGGTATGCCACTTTTTCAAAGTAAACCACAAACAATTAATGTCACAGGTCGCGATCCAATCAGTATAGAATTAATCTTGCGACCGGCCGATAGTATAATTTTTATAGAAATAAACCTTGATGATTATATTTTTCGGGAAAAAGCAATGAGGGCTCGAATACATTTCAATGACGATGTCCACGAAATAATTCGCGATAGTATTGATGAGCCCTTGGGGAAAGAAATCAGCCTTAGTCCCGGGAGCTATGAATTTAAAATTGAATTGTATTCTGAGTCATTCCGCGCCGGAGATAAACTAGGTATAGGTATGTGGGAAGTAATAGACCTTGCCGAAAATGAAACAAAGACCATTACATGGTACCCCGAGGTGGATGAAGTTATTATTTCCGGTAAGATAGAAACTTTATTACCGGCACCGAAGCACTTGCAATATTCGCTGGAAGATGCTCAAGTTACTTTAACATGGGATCCCATACTCCTGGATGAGACACTTGGATATCTTATCTTGGTTCAAAAAGACCCCCTAGAGAGGTTCGAATTATTAAATTCCACACCCATAAAGGATCATTCTTTTACACATGATCTAGACGAAAAAGAAATTGTCCATAACCTAATATATGTAGTAGCAGGTGTAACCCGTAACGGCCTAGTTGGATATTACTCAAAAATATCAATAATAGATCCGTGATTTTTAAGAAGGCACAGGAATATTCCTGTGCCAAAATTTTATAATCTCCAAATTGCAACTACAATCCCTAAAAGTGCGCCGATTACTACTTCAACCGGTGTATGACCTAAGAGCTCCTTCAAGCGTTCGGGGTGTAATTCTCGGCGATTTAAATCTTCAATTATGCTATTAAGAACGGTTGCCTGTTTACCCGCGGCCCGCCTCACTCCCGCAGCATCATACATTACAATTAGCGAAAAAACCATGGCCAAAGCAAAAAGAGTAGAACTGAATCCTTCTTTGATGCCGATTCCCGTGGCTAGCGATGTTACAAAAGCACTATGGGAGCTGGGCATTCCACCCGGTTCAACCAAACGCCTAAAATTAACTTTTTTGGAAATTAAAGCCCAGGTTACAATCTTCAGGAATTGGGCTATTGCCCACGCCAAAATTGATACGATAAGAACCTCATTATTTTGGATTTGCTGAACTACAGAATCGTTATTAATGATCCCAACTCCCTTCATATGATCTAAAACTAAAGAATAAGATGTTTATGGAGGGATGACCATGGAATCGATCTTACCCCTACTGTTTATTTTCACGATAGCACTACTAACAAAAAACAATCTTTTGGCCGCGGCGGCCGCCATTGTCTTTTTTTTGGATTTAATGCGCTTACACCGATTCTTTCCCATCATTGAAAACAGAGGTTTAGAAGGTGGACTTCTCCTTTTAACTGTTTCACTATTATTGCCCCTTGCATCAAAAGATGTGAGTCTAAAAAGCTTATTAAACTCACTACTGAGTCCTTTAGGGGTGCTTGCAGTAATCGGAGGCATATGCGGTGCATATCTAAACAGTCAAGGAGTTAGTTTACTTGACATAGAGCCCACTATCATTCCGGGAATCTTATTGGGAATAATCATCAGCGTTTTCTTCTTCGGAGGAATCTCAGTAGGGCCAATCATGGCAGCCGGTATAACCGCCTTATTAGCCCGTATATTCATCCGCTAAGTGTTATCGCAAAATTATTATACCAGTTTAGACCATTTAGGACAACTTAGGATACTGAGAAGCTTCCTAAAAGGGAGCGTAACCGTTCTCCACTTATACTTTCTTCTTCCAATAACCGTTGAGCCACGGAGTGAATCGATGGAAGATGCTCTTTTAAATGCTCGTAAACTACTTCTTCTTGTTCCTTGATTATTTGAACAACAGCTTCATGTAATTTATTCGTGGGAAGATCATTGCTTACGATCCCCAAGGGGGATAACCCGGCAAAAACCATACGTTTTGCCAAATCGGTTGCCTGATTAATATCACCTTGGGCACCTGTTGAGCGCTGACCAAAAATAAGCTCTTCGGAGATAGTGCCTGCCACTGTAATTTGGATGGACTGCTCCAATTCTTCTTTGGTATACAGATATTGATCATCTTTGGGAGTCTGCCGAATATAACCAAGAGCATTGCTCCTAGGCGTTATAGTAATTGATGCAACTGATCCCGGGCGAACCAATTCGCTAATTAAAGCATGTCCCACTTCATGAAATGCAACTCGCTCCAGTTCTTCTTTTTGTAAAATACGATTTGACTTCTCGCCCAGCATAACCTTTTCAATAGCATCGCGAATATCATTTGCATTGATTTCCGACTCACCGCGTCTTAGGGCATTTATCGCGGCTTCGTTTAGTAGATTTTCTAAATGAGCACCGGAAAACCCAAATGTTTCAGTTGCAACGTCTTCAAGACATACATCTGAACCAAGTGGTTTGTTTTTTTTGTGAATTTGCAAAATGTGCAAACGTCCCACCTTATCCGGCAAGTCCACTTGCACAATGCGATCGAACCGCCCCGGTCTTAAAAGTGCAGGATCAAGCAAATCGCTGCGGTTCGTGGCACCTACTACCAGTACTTGAACCATGTGTTCACTTTCGATGCCGTCTATTTGAGTCAAGAGTTCATTCAGAGTTTGATCATATTCCATATGGCTTTGGTTTTGACCGCGTTTAGCACCTAAAACATCAATTTCATCGATAAAGATAATTGCTTTTGTCTTACCTTCCTGTTCCGCTAACGTTCTAGCTTGTTTAAAAAGTTGCCTAACACGGCTAGCGCCAACACCTGCGTACATCTGGACAAATTGAGAACCGGAGGCAGATACAAATACTGAATCAGTATAAGTCGCGGCTGCTTTTGCCATCAATGTCTTACCGGTGCCGGGTGGTCCCGATAACAGCACTCCTTTAATGGGCCGAATTCCTAGAACTTCAGTTTGTCTTGTTTCTTTTAAAAAAGCCAATGCCTCTAAAAATTCACGTTTCGCCATATCTTGACCGCCAATATCATCAAACGTTACTTGGGATATCTTTTCTGAACCGCCGCTACCTACGCCGGCTAAGGTAAAGTTCGAAGATAATGAAGTTCTACTTTTGTACACAAGACCTATCAATAAGACCATACTAAGTGGTAAAACAAAGTATGAAAAATCAAAACCATATATAAAAGCCAAAATCAAAATTGCAGCGAGGCTGCCTACTGCTATTTCTCTAACCCACTTCCCCATTTATGCCTACCCCCTTAGTATGAAAATTAATTTTAGGGTCACCAGTCCCGCGATCAACAACGCGTTGTAAAAAGCCATCTTTGTTCTTCAGTCGAAAATAAACGAATTCACGATCCACTGCTAATTCGTAGTCAATGTCTTTCTCTACAGCCAAATTCCTTACCCGCTCTTCAAGTAGGGCAAACTCACCGGTCATTACAGCTTCTTCCGCAACTATTTTAAGTTGCTGAAAAACCCCCCATAAAAATTGATCCGCGGAATCTTCCAATATGATATCGTACTTCCCTGAAGTCGCTTGTAATGTTTCCTTCAAAGAATCAAAGGTCATAATCATCGGAACTTCCGGATCAATCGTGAGGTTAATTGCCGTATAAGAACCCCTTTGCACAAAACTTGGCTTAACCTCTGCTTTAACCACACCCGGTATATTCTTTAAACTTTGGTTTAGAGGGTTAATAATAGATTTTTGCCTAAGGACATATTGAAAGCCTAATCCTAAGATTAAAATAATAATAAAGACCACAAGGGCTAGTTGAACTCTAAATCCTCTTAAGTTCATGGAAATTCTCCTTACTAACGTTTGTTTGTAATTGATCTAAAAAAATGTCAGTACATACAATACTGACATTTATCATTATAACACACTATTCCATTGAACTTTTTAGTAGATCCTGCCCCTTAAGGAAATAATCGACACCTGATAAGATTGTAATTACAACAGATAAGCGCATGAGAAAGGGGGCAAAAGAAAAACCAAGTAAAAAAGCCATTACGGCAGTGATCTGAGAAACCGTTTTTACCTTCCCCCATATAGAAGCGGGAATAACTTTACCTTCGGCCGCTGCTAACATCCGTAGACCCGAGACGGAAAATTCTCTCCCTATAATAATCAAAGCTATCCAAGTACTAATGGCACCAAATTGTACTAAGATCAAAAGTGCCGCTGTTACTAGTAGCTTATCGGCGATGGGATCAATCAATTTCCCGAAATTTGTTATTTCCTTTCTAGTCCTCGCTAAGTATCCATCTAACCCATCTGTTAAAGCTGCTATCAAAAAAACGAAAGCCGCAGTATAATTAACTTCGCTTGGAGAAGCTAAAACAATAAGGGTAAAAATTGGAACCAATAAAATGCGGAATAATGTAATTGAATTTGGCAAATTCACTTTGGTATACCACCTCTCGCAAAATTCGCATAAGAAATTAATAACGACTTTAAAGAAAGGTTCTATATATGGTAGATCATTCCTGCCTGAAGCAGGAAATAGCTCTACCAAAGAAGGAAATTAATTGTTGATGTGGAACTTGTTTCAGTAGCAAGTTTTACTATAATAAAGGAGTAAAAAATGAAAGAAAGCTTAAAGTACCTTTCATTAATTACCCAAGTGGGGATTACTATTGCCATCTCCATTATAACTTTTATTTTTTTAGGGGTATATTTGGATCGTTTTTTTAACCTGAGGGGTGTTTTTACACTTCTCTCCATTTTGGTCGGTTGTGTTTCGGGGATTTGGTTAGCATATAAATTGATTACTAAAAGTTTGCCTAAGGATTCGGAGAAAAAATAATGTTTAATGAAACTCAAATTCTGCGCACTACCTTAGTGCTCACACTCATTTTCGGCAGTATTGGTAGTATTTGGAGATTACC
>DUPA01000073.1 GCA_012838515.1 Natronincola sp.
AATCCATAAATCTCACTGGGCTTAACTTCTAAGTTAATCCCGTCTAAAGCAGTAAATTCTCCGAATTTTTTGGTTACCTGTTCAAGTTTGATAATCGTCATGGCTAGCCCCTTCCTATCGGAAAGTAAGTTTTGTGCTGTCTTACCGTTATTTTACCTTATATACTTTATGTTCTAGTAAATAATACTAAAACCTTTTAGGCATGCAATGGCTAATTCTTAATATCCTAATGAATTGAAACACGCATAAAGCAAAATAGCCCCTAAGCACAAGCCTAGAAGCTACTATTTACTAACGGACTACGATAAGGTTGCACGTTCTCTAGCATCAACGCCACTCATCATATACGCTATGAATGCCACCGAAGATCGCATCTTGCACTGCCCTATCGCCTTCAATATCCAATCTCCAGCCCTTTCCACTACGTTGTAGCTTAATCTCCACTTCAGCCATGTGAATCTCTCCACTGTGACGATCTAACATAGCTTGAAAACGCTGGGCAGATATTTCATCAAAAGGCTTATCTCCACCGGAGAAGGCTGCTTCCATGGCAATCCCCATGGATTCAGACACCCACTCGCTTAGCATATTTCCTAAAGCACTATTGGTGATCTCAACTACAACATTGGCGCGATCACCATTTTGAGAAGAAGAAAGAATCTTGTGATTTAAATTCTTAAAGGCAACCGCCCTTGTCTTATCGCCTATAATCGTGGCGGGAAGCGCATTAAGAAACTGTTTATGATCGAAGTATTTACCTGCCACCTTAAGATCATATTTTGCTAAAGCTTGCAAAGCACTTGATACAGCGTCTTCAGCTGTTTCTTGTTTAGAACCGCATCCCGTTGCAAACAAAGCCAGTAGTATAATAAGTGAAATAAACCAAGCGCTCCTCATGATCAAAATCTCCCCTTTTGGCAATATAATTCCGAGTGCCATAGTATGTTTCAACACTCTTTTCCAGTTTCCTCCTATTTAGAATGAGGGGATGAACACCATTGACAATCTTCTCCATTTGATCAGGGCCTTATACTACCTAGATTTCAAATACAATTTCCGTTTTAAGTTTACCAGATTGCTTCCGGAACAATGAACGAAACAACCGACAATCATGAGACCAACACCAAATCCGGAAAGAAATTCAACCATAGGCACTTCCGAGTAGTTTGAAAGAAATGGAAGATTAATCAAAAGTTTTATTCCCCAAAACAATAACATACCCACGGCAATCAACTCATTCTTTAAAATGCCCTTCATTTCTCTCAAACCTTTCTAATAAAATAGATTTTTAGAATTCCTTTAACAAAGGCGGTTAACAACAGGCTTGCCAATAATGTAAAAAAAA
This sequence comes from Natronincola sp., assembly GCA_012838515.1. Classification (GTDB taxonomy): domain Bacteria; phylum Bacillota; class Limnochordia; order Darwinibacteriales; family Darwinibacteriaceae; genus DUPA01. Next base: position 1,346 of record DUPA01000073.1, read on the forward strand.
CAGTCTCATTGAAAAATCCTGCTCCCACTGTTCCAAGGGCAAAAAGAGCAAGAAGAATATTTATGGCTACCCCACCGATTTGATTATTAATAAATTTACGGCGCTCATCATTTTCATAAATATAAAAAGTTTCTAGCTTTTCTTCATCTTTAATCGCCCTCCCATACTTGACTAAAAGATAAGTTAGTCCCAGCTGAATAAAGAGAACAAGACCCACATTTAAGCCGGACATAAAGCCTGAAGCAGCTTCAGTAGTTCCTGCCGTTGGATGAAAAAGTCCACGGGAAATTAAAATGACTAGAATTGAATTATACCCCGCCATTACCCTTATTCTTGATCTGATTTTCCGTCTATAATTTTCCACTTTCCCCCACCTCCACTTCTGAAAAGTCAAAGACTTCTTCAATCGTTTTTCCGAAATATTTGGCGATCTTATAGGCCAAGACCAAAGATGCCGTATACTTCCCCACCTCTAAAGAGGTAATGGTCTGCCTGGTGACCCCTACTGCCCGGGCCAATTCTTCTTGCGTAAGCTTATGTTCTTTGCGCAATTGAGCGATCTTGGTTTGCAAAAAGGCACCTCCAAGCTAATTTATGCATAGTTAACTTTGCAGTTTTAGTATAGCTCGCTTTGCATTCTATGTCAAGCGCGCTTTGCATATTTGTTCGTTTTTCGCAAAACCCAATAAAAAAGGAGTCTAGACCGGCGTATAATAAGCCGAATATCTAGAAACCCCTTTTATTAATCTTCTAACCCAGAAGTGCCCTTAGAAACAAAACATTTTTAACTTGACCTTATTTAGAATGCCGGGTTCAGTAGCCCTTTACTAATTCCCGAAATACCTATGGCACCGGGACCGCCATGGCTCGAAATTACAGCACCAGTCTTTACCCATTTTACCGTTTTAATATTTTTCTCCTTTAAGAGATCGAGGATTATTTTTTTATAATGTTCTGTTATACTTGGAGCACCGGCTATTAGCACAGTCTCCGGATCTATCTCATGCCCCCTAAAAAAGTCTTTAATCATTGTTCTCAAACTTCGCTCAAAGGAACCGCGATATTTTTTCCCTGAAACCAGATATCCATTTGATAGCACAATTGTTGGATTTATTTTCAACAAATTTGCTCCATAAAACGCTAAGTTTGAGACACGACCACCGGCCCTTAGATAGATAAGAGTCTTGGGTAGAAAAACCATGTGTGTCCGCTCGCGAATGTCTTTAACAAAATCAATAATCTCTTCCGGGCTTGTTCCGGGATTGTCTTCAATAAATTGGGCAGTTGCCTTTATAACTGCTGTTAGCCCAATAGAAACGTGCTTAGAATCTACTAAGTGAATGTTTGTAAAGTCTTTGGCTGCTATGTTCGCGGCATTAAAAGAAACGGTCGTTACAGCTGAATAGCCAATATGAATGATATGTGCATCTGGATATTTTGCAAAAACTTGCTTAAAAACCTCAGTATTGTCGTGGGGGGTTGAACCGGATGTCTTGGGTAAAGTTCCTGTTTCTTCATAAAAATCGAAAACTTTTTGAACATCAAAACTACCATCCGGTAAAGTTTGATTGCCAAGTGTTACATGCATTGGGACGATATGAACACCGTAACGTTCGATAATATCTTGCGGTAAATCTGAGCCACTTTCAGTTGTAATAATATACTTTTTCATTTTGTCTCCTTTTTAATCGTTTTAATAGGTTATTAAACGAGTGGTACCTTTACCCCTTACTTGTCAACGTAACTGCAATTTAGCAAAATATCCATGCTACTAAATGGTAATTAAGTTCATGTCCTATTAATATTTCGCCCTTAAGCACATTAAACCTTTAACGTGTATTTGTATGAAAGCCGGATTTTCCATAGCTTAATCTATACCAATAATAATTTATATATTCCACGACACCAAATACTAATAATCCCGTAGAAATTATTAGATCTGAAATACCGCTTTTTACAAATGGAATCAATATCACTACCAAACTTAAGATTAACATATTAAAGCTTCTTAAAAACCTAAGAAGTGCCACCGCTCTAAAGCTGGGTGCTTTTTCCCCAATCTAATATTTTAGAAGAATAAAATGAATCGAATTTATGGTTAAGATCCCGATATCTAGCTTTAATTAAGTCTATCTAGAAATATCTCCATGTCCCTCGCAATCTTTTCGTACTCCAAATCATGCACATAGTGAGAACAGGGCAAGTCTATTATCTGGCATCCCTCGTATTCAGCAAAATAGGCTCTTTGACTACTTTTCCAAAGAGCTTCCCTTGTTTCACTTAATATCGTAGCCAAATTTCTTTTCCCATCAACCACATCACTAAATCCATAACCGGCCTTTTCTATAACTACAACCTTATATTTGCCACTTAACAATGGATAAAGTGATTTAAAATCCAACATAGGTGATGAGGTACCGCCACCTGCCATGAAAACTAATGTTTCTTTGCCTTGTCCCGTGACATATAAATGTGAATTGTGCCCATTTACCTGAACTCTTTGTCCATTAGGGACAAAAAATGCTTCCTCGTTAACTAAACGAACTTTATGATTAATGTAACTTAGTATCCGGAAGTCAAGTTATAAACCAACGACCATTGTAGTTTATCCACAACTTTGCCTACAACACCTATTCTAGCTAACAGATCAATCGCCGATTTCCCCGCGTTCGTTCCCAGTGGTAAAGGTTGTGTAACCTTCACCCACCACATCCAAATTGATTGGCTGATCCTTTAGGAAGCGTTTAGTCGTATAGTTTTCAATATCCTCATCGTCAGTAGCACTTATCTTATGAACGGTCACAAGACGTCAAGGCCGTCTTCCCAATCTGCGAAAAATAGGGGTTTTGGAGCAACTCATAAAAAGCCTATTCTCCAAAAAACCCTTTAGTTAAAGCAATTACATATTTTCTTCGATTCTTCAATTCTCATCACAAACACTACACAATCAACTTCTATCAGTTACTCGTATTGCGTACCACCAGTTTTTAAGATGCCCGTAATGCTAATTATAGTGCCTATGACACCGGTGATCAAAAACATTAATCCCACACCGGCACTCGACCCCTTCGCCAAGCTTATCCCAATAAAATCGGGACACCTTGCCACAAGGGGTTCAAACACAAACTCAGCCAAAAGGCCTCCTAATAGCATTCCCACCGGGATAACACCTGATTGTATAGCGTACTTAAGGGAGAATGCGCGTCCTTGTAGCTCTAAAGGGATCATTGTTCTCCAAAAATAACTTTCGTTAGCGTTGAGTGTGGGAAGAAAAAGACTCGATAAAAAACCGGCCACTATCCATACGGTAAGCGTGCCTCCTAGGGCAAGTAGAATATCTCCAAAGAAGAAGGAGAAGGCGGCACAAAGAAAAACTAGTCTAATTTGCCCTTTGTACTTGAGTTAAAAACGATAAAGAGGGCTCCCACAATGCTTCCCAATCCAACCGAGCCGTTAACCAAAGCTAACGCTCGAGCATCGTTAGCAGTCCTAGCTAAAATCAAAGGTGAAAGTAAATTTAGATAGGTTACACCCGCTACTAGATTAATAAAGGTAATAAATAACATCAATCTGATTAAAAGGGAGGATGACTTGATAACCGCAAACCCTTCTGACAGATCCTTAAAATAACCTCGTATCTTACCGCTTGAATTTTTCAAGGTTGTGGCGGGTATTGTTACAAAAATAGCCAAACTTGAGCAAGCGAAGAGCATGGTTAGAAAGTCCACCATGATGACTGTTTTTATCCCTAGTACTCCGAGCATCGCTGTTGCAAAGACAGGAGCAAGAACCTGTACTACCCCATCGGAAAAGGATTGTAATCCGCTTGCTTTTACATAAAACTCGTCCGGAACAATGGTACTTACGACTGCACTATTTGCAGGTGCTTGAAGGCCACTAAAAATGCTGTTAAAAATATTTAAAAGGTAGATGTGCCAAATTTGCAATGTTCCATTCTGCAAAAGCGCATAGAGCGCAAGAGTGCATAAACCTGCACCCAAATCTGCGAAAATCATAATAGTTTTCATGTTAGTGCGATCTACTAGCGGGCCCCCAAATACCCCTACCACCATTTTAAGTACTATAATAAGTAGTCTTGAGTGGAAAATACCAAAGCTCTTCCCGTTTCCTTATATGCCCAGATCGTAACGGCAAACCCCGTCATGGCGCTACCCAAAAGGGAAATGGATTGCCCAAACCATAATATCCAAAAATTCCTGAGATTTTGCGTATATCCTAAAGCTTTTTTCATTGTTTACCTCCCTTTATGGTCAATGGTGACAATAAAAGAAGCAAAACAACGGCTATTAGGCTTGATAACACGACCATCCGAATAGCCCCATACAGCCGTTGCTGTTTCTGTATGGAACAAAAATATTTTTGGTCAATTCATACTTCATTCTCTCAAACACATAATCACAACCTTAAGGGATAAATTCCACCTATTATCTCTTCCTATTTCTGTTAAGTATAGAAGATATCCTGCATCTACAGAAGGTCTGGTAACTAACTATACGCGCGCGAAGCGTAAAAATTCCATTATCCAATCTGTCCACTCAACCCTACCATTCTCGCACCTTTATCGCCCCGGTCCACTAATGAAATTAGGGTTTTCGGAGCAACTCATAACAAGTATATTCCCCAAAAACCCCTTTATTTAAGGCGATTATAAACCTTGTAGCAATGTAAGCGTCAAAGCTAGTATGAGTAAATAGATCTCGGGTTTTGATATAAAACGAGGCAGGAAAAAGAGGCCTCACTCCTAAAGTGTTAAGTTGACAACAAAGACACAAAAGGAGTTGGGCCTCAAAATGAAAATCAAAGAAAT
>DUPA01000074.1 GCA_012838515.1 Natronincola sp.
AGCTACTGTCCAAAGAGAATTAGATACATCTGCCGAAGGGCTACTTGAATCCGCTGGTGACAAATTTATTAATACCGATGCAGACAGTGTGGTTTCTGAAGTTCAGGTTGGGAATGAACCCTATACGTACACCTCTTATGGTGGTCAAGTTTATAATATCTATGAACGAGAAACATTGTATAAGGAGATATGGGCAGCACCAGTGACAGAGATCGCCAAACGATATCAGGTGTCCGATGTCGCTATAAATAAGGTCTGCAAATCTCTAAATATACCCCGACCACCAAGAGGATATTGGGCTAAGGTACGTGCTGGTAAGCCAGTTAGTATTAAACCGCTTCCTAAGACAGAGGGTCCAACTGAGAAAATGGGTATTAGAACAGGTCTAGATATTCGACAGCAAAATGAAGAAGGGGTCCTTGCTTTTTTGAGTGATGAAGACCGTAGGGTTGTTTTTTCTATTGCAGCACAAATTCCAGTCTTGGGGCCAAATGCACGTTTTCATCCTTTGATTATGGCTTATCGCAAGGTTATTGATGAAGGGGAGAAGCAACAATGAGCACGCATCGCAAAGGGTTGGAAAAAGCTTGCAGCAACATATGCACCAGCTTTGGCTGAAACTGTGTCAGCTCAATCCCTAGAGAGGGCATTTCGAATTATTGACCGACTTATCAGGGTAATGGAACCGTTAGATGGTTCTTTAACCGACACCCTCAATTTTGTTGTCAACGGCGAAACAGTTACACTTTCGTTTATGGAGTTCACCGATAGGATTGATCATGTTCCTACCATTGAAGAAAATATGAAGCTCTTGGAATATGAAGATGACCGCAAACGAAATTCTTATACCTCCAAACCACAGATCCAAAAATATGACTATATTTTTAATGGCAGGCTTAAAGTGGTAATTGAAAACAAGAAGCATTTCCGCGATTGTCAGTCGTATGTATTGGAGGATCGCTTGGGTGACATTATGATTGAACTTTATGAAGCTGCCGAACGAACCAAGAAAGCTCGTGAGGCTCGGGAAGAAGAGGAACGTCAATATCAAGAAGAACAACGCAGAAAAGAAGAGTCCAGCGAGCGTTATGATATCGAAGTGGATAGGACTTTCGCTCTTACGAATATGGCTGCAGATTACGAAATTGCCTGTAAGATGCGGAGTTTTATTGCCGCTGTTGAAGCGTCTGGAGTAAGTGACGAACAAACAGGGAAATGGGTGGGGAAGTTAAAAGTGTCTTGGGGAAGGGATTTCTGGACTCTCGGTGATTTGCCGCCGGGTCGGGAACCCCCATTTTTTGTTTGGAAATCGGGTGAAAAAGTAGCGGGATTGGTGGGGTGGAGTTGACAGGCTAGATAGAGGTGGGTTGAGTGGATAAGATGGATAAACCCTCAAAAAGAGGGTTAAGTTGAAGGGATCGATTTTTTCGCTTGCGTCGGGAACATCCGTTTGGTATGATTTGTATAAGGACGCTTTGTGGACCTTCCGATCCGACAAACCTAACCAATGTCGTTAATTCGATCCAAATGGAGGTAATGATAGTGGAGAATCCCGATAAGATTTAACTGTTCGAAGACAGGCGCATACGCAACGTAGCGTTCGGCCTCAAAATATTGGAGTGTGCTAAAATCACGTTTGGTAGAATAAGGAGATTAACTGACAACAGATTGTAGACAGTAAAAAATGACTATCGAAGATGAAAAAAGGCGAAACACAGATGTTGTAAATACAGAAGAGAGCATTTAAGAATTATTCAGCTAGTTCCATCGCCCAAGGCCGAGCCCGGTAAAAGGTAGCTTGCTCAAGTCAGGTGGGGAAGGGTAGAAGAAATCGCAGATCAGGTGATCATAGCGTAAAGGCGGTAATTACTTATTTGCACTAAAGTTACTATAGAGAACGGATCAATCAGCGATCGCAACAGATTCAAGTTCGCAAAGAGGCTTACTAATGAGGGGAAATAAGGGAATATGCTACAAAAGGAGAGGGACTTAGATGAAGAGTATCATTAGAAGTGACATCAATGAGGAATGGGCACAGTCCGGGATAGTTGAAGCAGGGGATTTCGTCTTTTTAAGTTATTGTGTAGGTAATATTGGAAGATCTATAGAGGAGCAAGTAAATGGTGCCTTCGACCATCTGGAAAAACGTCTTGGATCCATAGGGTTAACTCTCGAATCGGTCGTAAAAATGGACTGTTTGTTCAGGGATATCTGGAACATACCTGTAATGGAAAAAGTGATCAGAGAAAGATTTAAAGGTAAATATCCTGCGCGAAAATCATTACAGACGGAGTTTGCCCATGTCGGCGGAGATGCCGGTCTTCTATTTCAATTAGATGCGGTGGCATACAGGGGGTAGTTTAGTATCGCTATCTTCCAATCCAATGCCACGGTATTCAGGATTCAAACGGCAATGAAGCCCCGAATTCATACTAAGCCGATGCATAGGGTGGTCTCCATAGATAGGGGAAATAGGATGTAAGGAATCTCAATTTCTCCGATTAAAAATTAATTGAAATACTCTCCCAAACTAGCACTATCCACGTAAATCACCACCACACAATCGGAGCACGTTGAGCATGTGGTGTTGGTACCACTTGGAGAATAGAAGGGGATCCTTGCCAACACGGAGAAATTTAGCAAAAGGGGGTATTATCATGGAAAAACATAATAGATAGGTTTCCTATTGGCTTGAAATAGCCGAATATGATCTTGTGACAGCCCAAGCAATGCTGGAAACGAAGAGGTTTTTATACGTGGGTTTCATGTGCCACCAAACTATAGAGAAACTATTAAAAGCTTACTATGTTTCTGTTTCAGAAGATACTCCACCATATATTCACAATCTATCGCGTCTAGCCAATCTTTCCGGCTTATTCGAACAGTTAAGTGAGGACCAAAAGGACCTGTTTGATCTTTTGGAGCCTCTGAATATCGAAGCGCGCTACCCGACACACAAGGATTTAATTTTTGATTCTTTAACCCACGAAAAATGTGAGAAGCTAATTGCACAGACAAAGGAGCTAGCGGAATGGATAAAAAGTCAGCTCTAGAAATTGCACAGGCATATGCAATGTTGGTTCAAGAAAACTTTGATGTGGAGCGAATTTTTCTTTATGGTTCTTATGCAAAGGGCACGCCTAATCAAAATTCAGATATTGATATTGCTGTAATAGTAGATGATATAGAAGGCGATTATTTGGCAGAGCAAGCAAAATTGTTCAAACTCCGGAGGGCAATCGACTTACGAATTGAGCCTGTGCTTTTGCTAAATAATAGGGACGATTCCGGTTTTTTAGCTGAAATAATGGCCACTGGAGAAATAATTTATAGTTCATCGGGTTTGTAGTGAAATTATTTGGAAACAATGCTCCCTCGAACTAGCAAACTGTCCAAAAAGCTCAAAATCCGCCTAAAAATGTTCCCCTGAACTAGCAACTTCCGCATAAATCATCACTGTACAATCGAGGCATGTTGAGTTGATGTGATGGAGCATAAGTTGATTTGCTCAATACGGACATGTTTACGTAACATACCATCATCAGAAAAATTATTATTTCATGATATTTTCACCGCGTTTTTGTGCAAAAATCATGACATATACATGGGTGATGATCAATTTTCTTTTAAAAACAAAAAACCCCGCTTACGCGAGGCTAATTTACATAATGGTGCCGAAGGAGGGAATCGATAGAACGAATGTTCTCTAGTGTTACT
>DUPA01000075.1 GCA_012838515.1 Natronincola sp.
AAAAGATCTCGACTTTTTGTAGGATAGGTTGTTCTTCTGCAATAATGGACGAATAAACATTTGTGATGTAGTTTATTAGGTCTTCCTTTTGCAAAGGCGACAACTTCTCAGTTGTTACTGCACCAAATCCTAAACCTACAACAAATAACAATATAAGTGCAAGGTATAACGGCAAATGCTTGTAGAAATAATCTGCGAGCAATTCTCCAAAATTTCCGACTAAGAACACGTGGATCACCCCTCTAAACTAGATGTTAAGAAACTTTATGTCTAATTTAAGGGAAATATGCAAAAACTTGTCCTTTAATTCCTAAATCAGATGACTGGTACAGTTAATTGTAACTGCTTCCCACGAGCAACCAGAATCATTATTGACAAATTTTAGTTCTGATATCCCGGTATTATTCTGGCGCAAGCAATATGATTTTTCTAAAGGTATATGCAAAAGAGAGGCAATAATTACCCGCAATGCGGCACCATGGGAAACTATCACTATGGTTTGATTTTGGTGTTTGCTGATCTTCTCCTCTAAAAAACCTGCGAAACGCTCTAATAATTCTCCCGGGAGTTCCCCGCCGGGAACCCTAATATTGAGGCCATCTTCAAAACGGGCCTTATAAATATCATTATATTTTTCCATAACTTCGGCGCGTGTCAAGCCCTCCCAAACTCCAAACTTTATTTCGCGCAGACGAGAATCAGAATAAGGCACTAGATTGTGATACTCGCCGATCTTCTCCGCAGTCTTTCGCGCTCGCAATAGATCGCTACAATAAATGACATCAATAACTCGTTTGCTTAGGGCTTTAGCAACCTGCTCCGTTTGGATAATCCCCTGTTTAGATAAGGGACTATCAAGTTGACCTTGATATCGTTGTTCAAGGTTCCAAACCGTTTCTCCGTGCCTAACTAATATCACACTTGTCATCAACTCACCTCTTTTTAGATTTCGTTACCTTACCATAATTTCCTCCTCCGCCGAGTATGATCCTCAATTGACCTTTACGAACGGCACTTACCAACTCCATGATTTGCGAACCCATCTGAGAATTAATTTCTTCTAAAGGCAGATTATACAAAATGTCGATTTCTGTACCTAAAACCTTTAACATTCGTTCATAGGTTCTCGGTCCTATGCTCGGTAACATAAATAACGGAACATGGGGAATATAAGGAGGCCTTGTGACCCCATGAATCGTGGCATCTTCAATCTCCATAATTCTGTCCCAAACTCCCCTTGTCATTTCAACGTCACATGTTGGGCAAACATAGAGCGGTCCATTTTGAGAAGCTAAGGTACCGCATTTTTTACAAAAACTTCTATAGTACTTTCCCAATAGAGGCTCAAGACCATGATTAGACACGATACTTGTATTTAACGTTGTTTTCCAAGTGTGAAAATCTAAGGTAGATAGCTCGTAGGTGGTGAATTCCCTAGCAATTCGATCGAGGGAGTGGGCATCTGAATTTGATAAATATGGATAGTTGTGGGTATCGCTAATTCTTAGGGCCATCTCGGTATCTGCACTTAAACCTAGTTCTAAACCACTGATTTTATATGGTTCTTTAAACATATCTGATAATTTTGTGACACAATTTCCGTAGACTCCCTTATGTGGCGTGAAAGCGTGAGCTGCTACCACCACACCTTCGCTTTTATCTACGATTTCTACCCATTCATCTGGAGAAAGTCTTAGCCTTTGAGTTGAAAGACCGGAGTTAGTAACCCATGGTTCTATGGCTTTGGCATATCGTTTTGTGCTTTCCAAATCAGGAAAATATGCAAGAAAATGTGCCTCTTTTCCATTTTCGCGGAGCGCAAGTTCCACCTCACTACCTAAGAACACTATTAATCCGTCGAAGCTACAGCCACCTCCGGAAAGCTCTTCTAGCCGTTTGCTGTTTATTAGTGATTCTAAATCTTCCAGTACACCGCTACAGGCAGCATCAACTATACCAACAAGATCTAAACCTTTCTGCTCCAATGCAACTTTGCAGATATTCTCTAAGGTTAATTTCGGTGATGCCGTGATTTTAACGGGTTTACCTTTGGATGTTCTCCCAATATGAATGTGCAAATCTCCAAAAAACTTTGCCAAAGCTTTTATCTCCCATCTCTTAAGATCCTTAATGTGTTAAGTGCGGAGGCAACAACACCATGAAAAAACAGTTCATCCTCATATAAACTCCTCCCCATTGTGCTTAAGGGCAAACCGGAAAAAGACAGATCGCTAAAGGCATCACGGGTATTTTCCCAGCTGATCTTTTGGTTTAAATGGGCAACTTGCTCCTTATACTCTGCGTGGTTTTTAAACATCTGCGGTAAGGAGAAAGTGATTGGAAAATCAACCACAAACTGTAAAATTGTTTTAAGATGATGGCTTAAGCCTTGGTGTCTCACCCTACTATCACCTTCGCTTAACCGCGGAATTAAAATAGGTCTACCCTTTAAATGGGATATGGCATTTAAAAAAAAGCCCTGTTCAATGGCTGTTGTACCCCAAGATGTTCCGGTGCCAACGATTCCGGGCCCCATTGTTATGATTACAACATCGGCTTTAGCAACATGTTTAGCCGCTAAAAGTGCACTATAAACATTGATTGCCTCGAAATCGCCTCCGAACGCATGGCCAAAAGTTATCGTCTTGTGAAGTAATCCCCGGCTTTTTAATAGATTGACAATCTTGCTAAAACCTATTGGAAGGCAAGCCCCATCACTCATTAAATAAACTATTTTGCATGTTTCATTACTGCCTTTTATCGTCCAAACGAATGGAGCTAACATGCTGTGCAGCCCACCCACCGCCACGGGTAAACCATCTATTTCATTTACCGTTTTCATTATTTCATGATATGGACTGGCAGGCTCTTCCACACTGAGAACCTTTCCTTGCACAGGCGTATATCTCAACTTCATAATATGCCCTTCTTCAAAAAAACTACGTTCTCGTCCATAAATGGCAAGAACGTAGTGCCAGCCTCCTGTTCCAAGGTGTAACTGTTTTGCTGTTGTATTTAATAAAACCTCATCTCCAAACTGGCATACACCTACCATTTCGGGATAATTGATAGCATCTTCTAGATTACCATCAATTAATACGGTCAATTCTTGTCTACCTCGAAAGTTCCGAACGGTTTTTACCGTACCCCATTTACAAGAACATTCCATAAAAAATAACCCCTTTTATCTTTTACTATTGGTATGCCCGACCTTCCTTTAAAGCTTGCATGTTTAAGGGGATTAAATGATGATTTCTCTCTGAGATTACAATCTTTAAGGATGCCTCAATGCTAGTGGACTCTACGATACCTGTGGCCTCGATGAATGCCCCTAAGAGCACCATGTTGGCAACTCGGCTACTGCCCAATTTATCCGCGATTTCGTTAGCCGGTACCGCGATGATTCTTAGATCACTGCGGTCAGATTTAATTTCGCTAAGGGAAGAATTATATACTAACAACCCATGGGGTACTATATCATTTTCAAACCTTTCTATTGAGGGCGTATTCATGGCAATTACAGAAGTTGGTTTACTTACAACGGGTGAACCTATTTCTTCCTTACTTACAACCACGGAGCAATTGCAGGTTCCACCTCTTTGTTCCGGTCCATAAGCGGGAAACCAAGTAACTTCTTTATCTTCTAGCATTCCACCGTACGCGATAAGTTGCCCTAAGAGCAAAACGCCCTGACCACCGAATCCGGCAACAATTATTTCGGACATATCAGACACCCTCCTCCACTGAAACGTCTTTAAAGACACCCAAGGGATAATAAGGAATCATATTATCGGCCAGCCAATCCATGCTTTCTATGGGAGTCATACCCCAATTTACCGAACAGGTTGAAAGTACTTCCACCATGGCGAAGCCCTTACCTCCCTGTTGTATTTCAAAAGCTTTTTTTATCGCCCGTTTTGCCTGCAAAATGTGTTTTGCATCATGACTAGAGACCCTTTCTAGGTAAGTTACCCCATCTAGGGTTGCGAGAAGCTCGCACATTTTTATGGGGTAACCCGCTTCCGAAACTGTTCTCCCCCTCGGTGTTGTTGTGGTCTTTTGACCGATTAAAGTCGTAGGGGCCATTTGTCCGCTGGTCATACCATAAATTGCATTGTTAACAAAAATCACTGTTATATTTTCGCTTCTAGCAGCGGCGTGAACAATTTCGGCCATACCAATAGAAGCTAGATCTCCATCGCCTTGATATGCAAAAACCATTTTATCAGGCAGAACTCTTTTTATGCCGGTTGCTACCGCAGGTGCGCGACCGTGTGAAGCCTGTTGCATATCACAATTAAAATAGTCGTAAGCAAATACTGAACAACCCACACTGGCAATTCCAATAGTCTGTTCTCTAATGTCTAGATCATCGATGGCTTCACCTACTAAACGATGAATAATCCCATGGGTGCATCCGGGACAATAATGCATCTGTTCGCCAGTCATAGATTCGGGTCGCTGAAAAACTATGTCCACTAATGATCGCTCCCTTCGTAAATCTCCTCAATTTTTTCTAAAATATCCTCAACCGTGGGGACCATACCGCCTAAACGGTTGGTGAAATGTACCGGACATTTGCCGTTAACTGCCAATCGAACATCCTCGACCATTTGACCCGAACTCATTTCTATAGTTAAGAACTCAGTTTTCGAGCTAGCTAATCTTGATATTTCTCCCTCAGGAAATGGATAAAGCGATATGGGTCTAAACAGACCAACCTTTAAGCCTTTCTTACGCGCCTCTTCCATTGCTGAACGGGCAACCCTCGCGGAAGTACCGTAAGCCACTAAAATTAGATCGGCATCTTCTGTATGAATCTCCTGCCAACGTACTTCTTGCTTGCGTATTTCATCATATTTGGTCAAAAGGGCAATGTTTTTTTGTTCCAAAGACTCGGGAACAATATCCAACGTGTTGATAATGTTGGGTTTACGACCTATGGCACCAGTTGTTGCCCAGGGCTTTTCCACTTGATTGATCTTTAAATCCTCTTCAAATACCACCGGCTCCATCATTTGTCCTAAAATACCGTCAGCTAGAATCATTACCGGATTACGCCATTTATCAGCCAAGTCAAAGGCAAGAATAGTTAAATCAGCCATTTCCTGTACACTTCCGGGGGCCAAAACAATCAATTTATAATCACCATGTCCTCCACCTTTAACAGCTTGAAAGTAATCGCCTTGGCTTGGGTGGATACCGCCCAATCCCGGACCGCAACGCATCACGTTAACGATAACACAAGGTAGTTCGGCTGCGGCGATATAAGAAATGCCTTCTTGTTTGAGGCTAATTCCCGGGCTAGATGATGAGGTCATAACTCTGGCACCGGCACCGGCAGCACCATAGACCATATTTATGGCAGATACTTCACTCTCCGCTTGTAAATATACCCCTCCCCGTAAGGGTAGTTGATCAGCCATATATGCGGGAATTTCGTTTTGGGGTGTAATCGGATAACCAAAAAATGCTTTACATCCCGCTAAAATGGCCGCCTCGGCTAAAGCATCATTCCCTCTCATAAGCTTTCTTGCCATAAGATCACTTCCTTTCGGGTTTTTGCCTTTTAATTATTAACGCTAAATCAGGACATATCACTGCACACAAAGTACAACCGGTACATTTTTCTGGGGCATAAACCTCTACGGGGTGATAACCTTTAAAATTAATCTCTTTAGAAATTCTTAAAACGTCATGCGGGCATGCTAAGATACACAAACTACATTCTTTACAGCGTTCTTGATCAACAATGACTTTGCCCTTCATCCACTCATCCCCTTCCACCGGCATTACATGGTATATTCACGGACCTCTTCTAAACCCATTAAAACGTTGAATACACCTAATGCCAATGCTTCTAGTTCATTTTCACCGGGTAAAACAGTTATGGGAGCAATAAAACCAATTCTATCGTGTAAATAAGCTATTAATTCATCAGAATACGCTAACCCACCGGTTAATACTATCTGATCAACTATACCCCTTAGCACAGTTGCGATCCTTCCGACCTCTTTGGCGATCTGATAACACATTGCTTCAAAAACGAAGTGTGCATGCCCATCGCCGTTTTTTATTTATCACCCTTAGATCATTTGTTTCCAAGTGCGCCACTAACCCCGAGTGTGCAGTAAGCATTTTTAATAACTCTTCTTTAGATCCACCATATTCAAAATAGTATTCTATAAAAGACTTTGTCGGTAAGCTGCCTGCCCTTTCAGGAGACATGGGACCTTCACCGCTTAGGGCGTTATTTACGTCTATAACTTTACCTTTGCCATGAGCGGCAATGGAGATACCACCGCCTAAATGTGCCACAATCAAGTTCAATTCTTCATATGGTCTCCCTAAAATCTTAGCAGTCTTTTTGGCGCTCGCCTTGTGATTGAGTGCATGAAATATGCTTTGTCTTTCTATGCCCGGTACACCACTGATTCTTGCCTCAGGCATTAACTCATCTACTACCACGGGATCCACAATATAAGAAGGAATGCCAAGTGAAGAACTTAAATCAAAAGCAATGGGCGCCGCAAGATTTGTGGCATGTTTCCCGAAGACACCCTGTTCTAAATGGTCTACCATCTTTGCATTTATCCCATAAGTACCTCCGGGAAGAGGTACTAAAAAACCACCCCTAGCGGCGATTGCAGTAAGGTCGCCCAAAGATATGCCTTCACTATTTAGCCAATCCATAATTAATGATTCACGGAAATCTCTCTGATCCTGAAAAGACTCAAGAAGAGCCAATTCTTCACGGCTGTGTTGTACACTAGTTGACTTGAACTCAGTATCATCTTTATAGAGTGCAATTTTGGTGCTGGT
>DUPA01000076.1 GCA_012838515.1 Natronincola sp.
ACCTTAATTTCTTGGCTAAAACAGGTTAAAGGTGGCAGAGTGACAATCCTACCTTTAAACAGTGTTCAAGGTTCTAGTCTTTCGGGACAAGCTAAAAAGTATTTAAGCCAACCTAAGGTCTTAGGTACGGCTTTGGAATTACTTTCTTTTTCTAAAGAATATGAACCCGCTTTAGCATCCCTTCTAGGAAGAGTTATAATAACCGAAGATTTAGATACAGCCTTGAAGTTAAAGCGCCAGATTACCGGTTTTTCTCGGATAGTCACAAGGGATGGATCAATGGTTTTTCCCAGTGGGGCAATTACCGGAGGAAGTTTAAATACTCGTACATCCGGTCTATTGGCGCGTAAAGCGGAAGTAGGTGCACTCCAGGAGGACCTTGCGACTTTTAAGTTACAATTTAAAGAAATCAGCGCAAAAGAACAAGGTATAATCGACCAGACTGTATCTACCGAAAGGCAACTTAAAGAATTGCGCGAAGAACATGTGCAGACGCAATTGTTAATTCAAAGAACTAATCAAGAGAAAAAACAAGCGGAACAAGAAATGGCAAATCTTAGAAATTACAGAGCAAGGTTTGAAGAAGCGATTATTAAGCAGAAGAAGTTGCTCGAAAACTTAGATGCAGAACAAGAACTAACGGCAAACAAAGTGAAAGAGCTAGAAGGCGACGAAATTAGGCACCGTGAATTCATTGGAAAACAAGAAGAGGAACTAAACAATTTAGTTGCGGAAATAGATCTGGCATCTAAAGAAGAGACTAAAGAACAGATTAGCCTCACCGAACTTAAAGGTTCCATAGAAAAACTACAGATTAGAATAGATAATTTAGATCAACAAAAGAAAGCTGCAAGTATGGCTAGCCAAGAAGCAAAGCAAGAATTAGATAGATTGTCAGAAGAAGTAAAGGAATTTGAAAAAGTAATTGCTGAGACGGCAGCCTCTAATGAGATTAGGAAACGAGAACAGGGCAAACTTCAAATGACTTTTGAAGAAAAACGCCAAGAAAGACAAATCGTTCTAAAAGAGATTTCCGCCCTGGAAGAAGAATTGCTGAAAGCCCAAAAGGAGCAATTACAAAAGGAACGAGCCTTGTATAAATGGGAAATGGAACATGAGCAGTTGGGAAATGAAAGGGCAAATATTCTGGAGTCGCTAGCGGAGAAGGGTTTAAATTTAGCTAGCATTCTCGTGCGGGATGTGGAGCGTAACGAGTCGGCATTGAAGAAAGATATTGATGGTCTGAGACGTAAAATTAATGCCTTAGGTTTAGTTAATCCGGCGGCTACTCAAGAATACGAGCGCGTGCAACAAAGATGCGTATTTTTAAGAACCCAACTTGCAGATCTTGATCAAGCTAGAGAAAGCTTACAAGATGTGATTACCGAAATGGATAAACTATGTCGTACGAAACTAAGTGATACCTTTGAAAAGGTAAGAGTAGAATTCCAAAAGCTATTTAACCAACTATTTTCCGGGGGGCAAGCTGATTTAATAATGACTGATCCCGATTCAATTCTGACCACCGGGATTGAGATTATGGCTAGACCACCGGGGAAAAAATTGCGCAATCTCCTATTATTATCAGGAGGTGAGCGTGCACTTACAGCCATCGCGTTGCTTTTCGCAATTCGTAAGGTTAAACCCACACCTTTTTGCGTTTTGGACGAAATTGATGCGGCATTAGACGATAGTAATCTTCATCGTTTTGCTGAATTAATGGTGGAGTTTTCAAAGGAAACTCAGTTTTTGGTAATCACTCACCGGCCGGGCACCATGGAGGCTGCACATACTTTATATGGAGTAACCATGGGCGAAGAAGCTTATTCGCAAATTATTTCCGTATCTTTGACTTAAGGGGGCTTTAAATTTGTTTTGGAAAAAGATGTTTAGTGATAAACCTAAGGTTGAGTCTAAGGAAGAAAAACAAAGTTTTTTACAAAAATTAGCCAGTGGGTTAGAAAAGACTAAAAGTGGTTTTGTTGCAAAAGTCGAGGAAATCATGACCGGTAGAAAGGTCGATGAAGAGCTCTTTGAGGATCTTGAAGAAGTTTTAATACAGGCGGATTGTGGAGTGGAAACCACTTTGTTTTTGGTTGATCAATTAAGGGAAAAAGCCCGTTCAGAAAAGATCACCGAATCTACTGCCCTTAAAGAGATACTCGTTGATGAGATAATTTCGCTTATGGACGGAAATGCCGATACCTTGAAAACCCCACAAGATAAGCCATATGTGATCATGGTTGTGGGAGTAAACGGGGCTGGCAAGACAACAACAATCGGTAAATTAGCCCATAGGTTTAAGCAAGAAAATGCAAAGGTCATTTTAGGCGCAGGTGATACATTTAGGGCAGGGGCAATCGAACAGCTAGCAATTTGGGCTGAACGAACAGGTGTGGAATTGATTTCGCACCAAGAAGGTTCCGACCCCGCCGCTGTAGCTTACGATGCGGTAAATGCCGCTAAAGCAAGGGGAAGCGATGTCCTAATTTTGGATACTGCCGGGCGACTACAAACGAAAGTAAATTTAATGAGTGAACTTTCTAAGGTTCACAGAGTTTGCGTAAGGGAACTTGGTCGCGAATTAGACGAGGTTCTTTTGGTGGTAGATGCAACGACCGGACAAAATGCCTTATCTCAGGGAAAACTCTTCCAAGAAGCGGTGCCTTTAACGGGCATTGCCCTTACAAAGCTTGACGGAACGGCAAAGGGTGGGATTGTTTTAGCATTGGCCAATGAATTGAAAATCCCCGTAAAGCTCGTGGGCGTAGGCGAGCAGTACGAAGATTTGCAAGATTTTGATCCTAAGCTTTTTGCCACAACTTTATTTGGCGAAGGCGAATATGAAGAATAATCTGCTGTCAAGATAAAGCACTTGACAAGGTTCGTGCTACTGTTTATACTTATGAGGTGTCAAGTGATTATGGTTAACAGGAGATGGAGATGGAAAAGACACTCCGAATGAGCTTATTGTATGATTTTTATGGTCCCTTATTGACCGAACGCCAACAGGATGTTTACTTGATGTATTTTCAAGAGGATCTATCCCTGGGCGAAATTGGTGAGCAACTAGATGTATCTCGCCAAGCTATCTACGACAATTTAAAAAGGGCTGAGGCGATTTTAGAGGGGTTTGAAGACAAATTAGGTCTTATTTCAAAATTTGAAGAACGCCAAGAAGTATATGAAGATTGCTTAATCCTTTTAGATAAGATATTAAGTGGAGATAAGGAATACTTGACATTGGCCGGCGAACTTAAAAACAAGATTGAATACGTTCAAGCCACAGGTTAGGAGAGACTTTTTATGGCTTTTCAAAATTTATCATCCCGTCTGCAAGAAACCATGCGTAAACTGCGCGGTAAAGGGCGATTGAGTGAAAAAGACGTTGATGAGGTCTTAAGGGAAATACGACTGGCATTATTAGAGGCAGACGTAAACTATAAAGTAGTTCGTGATTTTATTGCCCTAGTGAAGGAAAGAGCCACCGGCCATGATGTGCTTAGTAGCTTAACTCCCGGGCAACAAGTCATCCGCATAGTAAATGAAGAGCTTACGCAGTTAATGGGAGGCAGTCAAGCAAAGCTTACCATGTCACCGCAAGCACCGAGCGTTGTTATGATGGTTGGTTTACAGGGGGCAGGTAAGACAACTACCACCGGAAAATTGGGTCAGATGTTAAAGAAGCAAGGTCACCGACCATTGTTCGTAGCGTGCGACATTTACCGCCCCGCGGCAATTAAGCAATTGCAAGTTTTAGGTGAACAGCTCGATATTCCTGTATTTACTTTAGGTGAAGAAGATCCGGTTAAAATAGCTGCGGCAGCACATCGACATGCTCAGAGCTATAATAATGATATAGTACTGATTGATACGGCAGGGCGATTACATGTAGACGAAGGGCTTATGAATGAATTGGTCAACATCAAAAATGAAGTGGAGCCTTCAGAGATTCTTCTAGTCGTTGATGCCATGACCGGTCAAGACGCTGTAAATGTGGCTGAAAGTTTTAATGAGCAACTTGACTTAGGTGGCATTGTCTTAACTAAACTAGATGGCGATGCACGGGGCGGTGCTGCACTTTCCGTTAAAGCTGTTACAGGCAAGCCCATTAAATTTATTGGTGTCAGCGAAAAGATGGATGGATTAGAGGCTTTTCATCCTGATCGTATGGCTTCAAGAATTTTAGGTATGGGTGATGTTCTTACTTTAATCGAAAAGGCTGTTGAAAGTGTTGATCAGGAAAAGGCCGAACGAATGGCTGCAAGATTACAGGAGGCGGAATTCACCTTAGAAGATTTTCAGGATCAATTGGCCCAGATGAAGAAAATGGGACCTTTAGATGAACTTTTGGGCATGCTTCCCGGTGTGGGCAATATAAAGCAGTTAAAAGGTTTAGAAGTCGATGATAACCATTTAAACAAAATCGAGGCGATTATCCATTCCATGACTCCGGAGGAGCGTAGAAAACCGGAAATTATTAGAAGTTCTAGGAGAAAAAGAATAGCCCAAGGCTCCGGCACTAGAGTTCAAGATGTAAATCGTTTACTAAAACAATTTAACCAAACTAAACAGATGTTCAAACAATTTTCCGGTTCCTCAAAGGGACGGGGGAAGAAGGGGATGTTTTCCCTATTTCAATAAAATGCCTGTAAGGCACATGATTAACATTAGGGGGTGAAGCATATGGCAGTGAAAATTCGTCTAAAAAGAATGGGTGCAAGAAAAAGACCTTTTTTTCGGCTAGTTGTGGCTGATTCTCGTGCAGCACGTGATGGTGCCTTTATTGACACTTTAGGCTATTATAATCCTATTTCTGAACCGATCGAACTTGAAATCGATGAAGAAAAAGCTTTAGAATGGCTACAAAAGGGAGCTCAACCATCTGATACCGCGAAAACTCTTTTAAAAAAGAGTGGAGTAATGCAGAAATTTGCCGCATCCCGTAAATAAAAAATGGGGGTGTTTGTGTGAAAGATTTAGTTGAATTTATAGGAAAGTCTTTGGCAGAAAACCCGGATGAGATCAGGGTTGAAACCACTGATAAAGGTTACGAAACTGTCTATAGTCTTTATGTGGCACCTGAGGATATGGGACGACTTATCGGTAAGGGCGGTAGGATAGCTAAGGCAATTCGTACCGTGGTGAAGGCTTCGGCCATCAAATCGGGCGTCCGCGTCCACGTTGAGATCGATGAGGCAAACTAAATTTGTGACAATTGGTCAAATCGTTGCTGTGCAAGGAAATCGCGGTGAAGTAAAAGTAATTCCGGAAACAGAATTTCCTGAACGATTTTTCCAAATGGACTCCGTTAAGCTCTTTGAAAAGAAGGGCGAGCAACCTATCAAAATTATTTCTTTAGAAGAATGTCGCATCCACAAAGGGGCGATCATTCTAAAACTAAATGGTGTTGATTCCATTTCCCATGCGGAAATGTTGAGAGGTATGCTGATAAAAGTGGGTCATGATGAGCTGATGCCGTTACCGGAAGGTCGCTTCTATATTTTTCAGATAATCGGTTTAGAAGCCATTACTACAACCGGTTTAAAACTTGGTGTGATTACTGATGTATTGCAAACGGGGGCAAATGATGTTTATGTGGTTCGTCCTTATGATGGAATTACTAAGCTCAAAGAGATTCTAATACCCGTTATTCCCCAAGTTGTCTCAGAGATAAAACCGGAAGAAGGTTTTGTTATTATTGAACTTATGGATGGCTTACTTGACTAAAATGGAGGTGAGAACTTGCATTTTGATATCCTCACCTTATTTCCGGAAATGTTTTCGGGACCTTTTGGAACAAGCATTTTGGGAAAAGCCCAAGAAAATGGGTTGCTATCAGTAGATTTATGGAATATTCGCGATTATGCCATAGATAAGCATAGGGTTGTTGATGATACACCTTATGGCGGTGGTGCCGGTATGGTATTTAAGCCGGATGTCTTAGTCAGGGCGATAGAAGAGGTTAAAAAGGACTCCTCTGCCCCGGTGATCTATCTAACACCCCAGGGTAAAGTATTTAATCAACAGATAGCTCAAGAACTCAGTACCTTGCCGCGAATCATTTTGCTCAGCGGTCATTACGAAGAAATTGATGAGCGCGTGCGGCGGGGCTGGATAGATCAGGAACTTTCCATTGGTGATTATGTTCTCACCGGTGGGGAATTACCCGCTATGGTTCTTGTGGATGCAATCGCCCGCTTACTGCCGGGGGTATTAGGTGATGAAGATTCGGCAGAGCAAGATTCTTTTAGCAACGGTCTACTTGATTGTCCACATTATACTCGTCCGGCTCAGTTTAGGGGAGTTTCCGTACCCGATGTTTTACTTAGCGGACATCATGAAAAAATTCGTGTTTGGAGATTAAAAGAAGCGCTACGCCGTACGTGGCTAAGGCGTCCGGATTTATTAGGATTAAAGGAACTATCAGCGGAAGAAAACCTGATTTTAGAAGAAATCAAAAAGGAAACTTCCGTGGAGGGGAGGTTTAAGGACAATGAATCTAATTAAGGCTATTGAAGAAGAGCAAATTCGCTCTGATATCCCGGAATTTGGTGCAGGTGATACTGTTCGCGTACACGTTAAAGTTGTGGAAGGCACAAACGAAAGGATTCAGATTTTTGAGGGTGTTGTTTTGAGAAGGATGGGTGGAGGAACTCAAGAAAATTTCACAGTTAGGAAGATTTCTCAGGGCGTTGGTGTGGAAAGAACTTTTCCGGTAAATTCACCCCGTATTGATAAAATAGAAGTAGTACGTCACGGTAGAGTTCGTCGTGCTCGTCTATACTACCTCAGAGAGCGATCCGGTAGGGCTGCCCGCATCAAGGAGCGCCGTCGCTAGAGAGACCAGGGGAGTGGCGCTACACTCCTCTTTTTCACATTTATTCAGAAATAGATTGAGGGAGGTAAAGTTTTGGAAAAATCGGAGATTCGTGAATACATCGAAGCCTTAATTATTTCTGTGGTTTTAGCATTTTTCATTATTACTTTTATTGCCCAGTCTTTCCTCGTTGATGGAAGCTCGATGGAACCTTCTTTCCACGACGGCCAACGTCTAATGGTTGAAAAGGTATCCTATAGATTTTCCGCGCCTAGACGAGGAGATGTGGTAGTATTTAAATATCCGGGTGATCAGCGGAGAAAGTTTATCAAGCGACTTATTGGTATTCCGGGCGACGAAATTTTTATAAAAAATGGATTCCTTCATGTAAATGGAGTGCGCATGGAAGAAGACTTTATTAATGGACCAACATACGGGGCGTATAGTGCACCGAGCTATGGTCCTGTACAAGTACCTGAAGGACACTATTTTATGTTGGGAGATAATCGTAGAAATAGCGATGATAGTCGCTATCCTGACGTTGGGTTCGTTCCCAAGAAAAATCTTGTGGGGCGTGCACTATTTCTGTACTGGCCTTTAAACCAGATCTCCATTATCAAACCACCCCCTATCTTTGAAAGGATTGAATCTAATCGATGACTATTCAATGGTATCCGGGGCATATGGCTCGTGCCAAAAGGATGATTGAAGAAGAACTCAAGGTTGTTGATGGCATTTTAGAAGTGGTTGATGCAAGAGTTCCGGTTAGCAGTAGAAATCCTGATTTGCAAAATTTTAGTTCTAAGCCGCGAATTGTTGCATTAACTAAGATTGATTTGGCTGACCCCAATAAAACCAAGCAATGGGTGGAATTATTATCAGATTCAAAAACTAAAATTGTTCCCCTTGATTTAATGAAGGGTTCCGGTCTTGCCGAGCTGAGACATTTAGTTAAACAAACTTTTACCGACCTAAGGCGTGTGCCTAGGTTGTTAGTTGTGGGTATCCCTAATGTCGGTAAATCAACTTTGATCAATAGGTTAACAAAACGAAGGGGAGCACAAGTTGGGGCTAGACCCGGTGTAACGAAAGGTAAACAATGGCTTTCCGCGGAAGGAATGCAACTTTTAGATAGCCCCGGTATTTTGTGGCCCAAATTTGACGACCAAGAAGTGGCTAGGCGTTTAGCCTTAGTGGCTTCAATTCGAGACGAAATTTTTGATCAAGCTGAGATAGCCCATTGGTTGCTAAACTTCCTAGCGGCTGAATACCATGAGGCTCTAGAGGATAGATATGGAGAACTTGATTCAACCATGCTTTTGGATCAAATTGGTCAAAAAAGAGGTTGCCTGCTCAAAGGCGGTATTGTGGATTATAATCAGGTTGCCGCATTGGTTCTGAAAGATTTTCGAACAGGGAAGCTGGGCAGAGTTACCCTTGATCAGTTGACTGAGAGTAAGGAGTGATATTTTGCGCAGTTTAGAGTCGGCACTTTTTGATAAAGGCTTTAGACAAGTAGTTGGGATCGATGAAGCAGGTCGAGGACCCTTAGCCGGTCCGGTCCTTGCTGCTGCAGTTCAAGTCATTCCGGAAATCTTTTCTACTAAAATAACCGATTCAAAGCAACTCTCCCCTAAAAAAAGGCTATTAGCTTACGAAGAGATATTGAGCACGTGCGGCGTTGGTATTGGGATAGCCACCGTTGAAGAAATAGATTCTTTAAATATCCTGGGAGCGACCTTTTTAGCTATGCGAAGGGCGTTAGATGAACTTTCATTTACCCCGGATTTTTGCTTGGTAGATGGCTCAATGAGGATTCCTAGTATACTTTTGCCACAAGAGGCTGTTATAAAAGGCGATAGTCGTTCGATTTCCATTGCAGCGGCAAGTATAGTTGCTAAGGTTGAGAGAGATAAAATAATGGAAGAGTACGATCGAACATATCCTGTTTATAATTTTAAGAAGAATAAGGGTTATGGAACCAAGGAACATCGCGAAGCGATACAAGTTAATGGTAGATGTCCTATTCATCGCACTTCTTTTAGGTGTGCCAGTTTATGAGTGTCAAAAATAAGTGGGAATTATTAGCACGTACGTTTTTAGAAGAACAAGGTTTAAAATTCATCAAGGCAAATTACCGAAGGCGCTTTGGAGAGATTGACCTCATTATGCGCGATGATCATACGTTGGTTTTTGTTGAAGTAAAATATCGAAGTTCTAATGCCTATGGTGGCACTTTAGAGCAAGTAACTTTTGATAAACAACGTAAAATCAGATTAACGGCCATGGCCTATTTGCAAAGTACTTATAGTCTGGAATCAATTGTTCGCTTTGATGTGATTGGAATTACCCCTAAAGGGTTAGGTTATAGTTATAAGTGGGTGAAGGGAGCTTTTGAATGAAAAAAATTAGAATTGGACTAATAATTAGTATTTTGTTTTCCTTAATATTTTCAGGATTTACCCATATAGATGCCGGACCACCGCCGTTTGATGTAAAAGCGAGAGCGGGATTACTTTTAGATTTTGAATCGGGTCAGGTTCTTTATGCAAAAAATGAAAGTGAACAATTGGTTCCGGCTAGTTTGGTTAAAATCATGACCATGTACTTAGCTTTTGATCAAATCAAAAGTGGTCGCATTGGTTTACAAGATACCACAAAGGTAAGTGAAAAGCCTTGGCGTATGACAGGCTCTAAAATGTTTTTAGAGCCGAATGAAGTGGTGACAATCGAGCAATTACTAGAAGGCATAGCGGTAGTTTCCGGCAATGATGCTTGTGTAGCGTTGGCCGAAGCGCTTGCAGGCACAGAAGAAGCTTTTGTGCAATGGATGAATGACAAGGCCAAATCATTAGAACTCGATTTATATTTCGTTGATGTTCATGGATTATCTGCACAAAATCGCATCACCGCAAAAGACGTTGCCCTTTTGGTTCGTAACTATTTGCATGATCACCCCGAAGCGATTGATTTTCATAAGCAAAAGAGCTTTTCTTATCAGCCAAGATCAAGTAAAACTCCAATTGTGCAATTTAACCGAAACGGTTTACTTAATAGTTTTAATGGAGCCGATGGCTTGAAGACCGGGCATTTGGAGGCGGCGGGCTATAATCTAATTGGTACAGCTGTTCAAAACAATCATCGCCTAATTAGCGTAGTTTTAGGGGCCTCCGGAGAAAGTGCCCGTGAGCAAGAAACTGCT
>DUPA01000077.1 GCA_012838515.1 Natronincola sp.
ATAACACTTTCGGTCGGAGCCGCCTTATCATTGATATCCTCTAGTGCTATAGGATCAAACAGAAAAAAATCTACACAAAGGAAAGATAATGCACGTAATACTGTTACAAAGACATTGTGAGACTTGCCTTAGCTGGGTAGAATGACGGAATATGAGTAGTACGGAGAATGTCTAGTTCGCCTAAACCAAGTTTGATAAGATAAATAATCATTCCTATGGTAATTGTTCTTATTATTTATCTTTTCATGTTATCGCCCCAAACACCTTCCGGACATGCTTCCAATTGCCACGTTACCCGCGGCAGCTTTGCAAACCTCGCTTCAACCGATTCTCATACCTATTATAGTACTTTAACCGAGTTCCAGTTACTTCCTGCCTGATTCCACCATAATGATCGTTTTACATATAATCGGCCCCATTTCCCTTCTAAAAAAACAACCTCCCTACAATAACCATAGGAAGGCTTGAAACAACTTTATCTTTTAGGTTTCTGATTACCTACATAATTTAACATCTTGCAATAATGCAGGTTACCGTGATTCCTCAATTATCTCTTAACGCCTCTACAGGAGGCATTTTTGCACCTTGAATCGCGGGATAAAGCCCAAATATTTGGCCAATCAGTATTGATAAACCAACAGCAATCACCGAAGCCTTTGGGTGGAGGCCGCCTAAATTACCTAGCTGTGAATCGGCTATTTCTTGCAGAAGAAAAGCTATTAGTTTCTCAGCTGAAAAATACGCCATGATTAAACCTACAAGTCCGCCAAGAAGTGAAAACACCAAAGCTTCATTTAAAATCTGGGCAACGATTTTAATTTTCGATGCCCCTAAAGCTTGTCTTAAGCCTATTTCTCTTGTTCTTTCCACAACAGAAACTAGCATGATGCTTAAAATTCCGATTGCGCTAATTACTATGGCAATAAAAGCAAAAACACCAAGAAAAATTGTAATACTACGGATACCCTCTTCCATCCATTGGTCCGAATCCTTTAGATATTCGCCATGTACTTCCATATCATCTACTGACCGATCCGCTAAAATTACTTTGGCATCTTCCACCGCATCATAGATCTTACCGGGCTTAGACTTAATAATAATGTTATCGTGAACTTGCTCCTCCGAGTCATCAAACCCATAATAAAACGTGCGTAAAGGCATAATCATATGAGTAAATCCGGAATGCCCAAAAAGTGATACCGGAAGGTCTTTATAAACTCCGATAATTTCATATTCGTCTGCATGCTGTAAAGTTATGTTTTTTCCTATGGCAGATTCCTTCGGGAAAAGTTGTTTACTAATAGTTTCGGAGATAACGGCAACCGCATTTTTCTGATCTTGATCTTGCTTAGTAAAGAAGTTGCCTTCCACAAATTCAAGCCCCATTGCTCTGGCATAATTAGCTGAAGCCTGAGCCGGTGAATTGAGTTTATAGAGCATTCCATCAAAAATAATATTTGTTCCCCATGACTGCTCATAAATAAAAGCATCTTCTATATATTCGCTTTCCATAAGGCGCTCCGCGTCAATTTCCCTTAAATTATTCGTAGTTCCCGCCGCCATACTTCCATCTTCAAATTCTCCAAAAGATGCAATACTAATCCTGGCTAAGGAATCTTTCAAAGCATCTTGATGTTTAAGTGCACCTAAACCTTGAAAGTTTAAAGAAAGAATTATAGCCACAACCCACACACCCAGCCCCATTTGTAACACAGTTAAAAGAGAGCGAAGGGGTCTTTTTTTCACGATTCGTAAAGTAAATTTAAGCGTTTCCACAATTCTCACTCCCTAATCTGTTCTTAAAGCATCCACAGGATTTGTCTTAGCACCTAAATAAGCCGGATAAACTCCAAAAAACAAGCTAATGATAATTCCTATCCCTAGCCCAAAGAGAATTTGTTCCCAGGCAGCTCCCTCAAGTGAAAAGCCTGAACCCAATGTCCGGGTCAAAATTTTATTTATTCCAAAAGATAATAAAACTCCTAAAAACGAGCCTAAAATTCCAAGTGACAAAGCTTCCAAAAGAAACTGTCTAAAGACTTGTCTTTTCGTTCCGCCTAAAGCCATGGAAAGCCCCACTGATTTTGTTCGCTTCAAAACCCTAGCCAGCATTAAATTAAGAATATTGATTACAGCAATGACCAGACCTACTGAAGCGAAAGAACCTATCACAAGTGAAAAGGTAAACATCTGTTTCTTAAATTCATCAATATCCCCCAAATAACTTTCGATCACAAAACCCTCATCCCATAATAGAGCCGCTTCGCCTTCAATAATTTCCTTTGCCTGATATAAATCTGCTCCCCGTTCTATGCCCACAGAGATAAAGTTATATCTTGAATCCTGGTCACCATTAAAGCCATAATCATCACTTTGCAAAGGTGATGCGCTTAAAGGTGCATAACCGGTACGTCTATTTTGGTGATCACTATAAGGCGAGTCCTCTTCTTCCACTTTGAAGACTCCAATTACTTCGTAATAAAGGGTATCTTCGCCCCAATATGACCTAATTGGTATGATTTCTCCTAAGACATCTACACGACCAAAAAGCAATTCCGCTAACGTATCGGCAAGAACAATTACCTGGGCTTTGTTAGTCACGTCATCTTCCAAAAACCAACTACCCGTTAATAGTTCCACATCTTTAAATTTAAAATATGTGGGAATAGTGTTAACAAGGTAAAACTTCCCTGCAACACCATACATATCTGCTCGCTTATCTTCATCTGAATCTAAAAGCGGTGTTTCCACTGGCCAAAAGTTTTCAATAAAGGCATGAATATTACTGGGTAAGCGATTATTAAACTCATATAATTCTGCAAGAGAAGTACTCCACTCTTGCTGTTCTTCATCGCCGATCAACATTAAAGGAGGATCCATTGAACTCCATCTATTCCTGGGATTATATATTTCTATTGTGCGCATATATTCGCTATCTTCAGCGATTTCAGTTGTTTTGTTTAAAGAGATGAATAAAGAAAGAATCGTAACAATAACTCCCACGCCTAAGGTAATTGCAATTACAACAAGAACAGACTCAAATAATTGTCTTCTTGAATGCCGTAAAGACCACCTCAATTGATCAATGAATGACAAGTCGCCGCCCCCCTAATTTACCACTTCAACAAAACTTAGGCGAAGATTCCGCCCAACAAGATTCCATAAGCTTAAAATGCTTTGTCCATAGGCAAATTTACTGTGTTCGTATTTTAATTCAGCCCTTTTTAACATGATTTTTGCTTCCGATAATTGAAAATCATTAATCAGGCCGGCTTTAAATTTGCGTTCCGCCAAACTGTAATCTTCCTTTACTTCGTCTAAAAGTTCCCTTTGTGTTTCTAAATTGTGCTTTTCTGACTCAATGGTTCTTAATGCATTTTGCAGACTATCTTCCAAACTATTTTTTGTTTCAACAAGCCCTAGTTCATTTTTGTCCACTAATAGCTCAAGTTCTTCACCAATGACGCGCTGCGGATATAGTGGTTTAGAAGCAAACAAGCCTACTTTCCACTCATCTAAATTCACTTCCCCATTCGCAACCACATCCCAGCCCAACGAAAGCCGGTGATTTCTTAACTTCTTATGCGCAGTTTCTAAATCTGAGTTTGCCCGCTGCCATTTTGAGCTAAAGGTAAATAATTCGTCTTTGTATTCTTCTAAGGTTAGAACAAGCTCTAAGTCATTAACATTAAGGTGGGGATTATAATTTACACTACCATCTATCCCTAGAAGCATGGCCAATTCCCTTTGTTGCTTAGCCAAATTCGCTTCAATGTCTTCGAGTTCCGTATTTTTCGCCTTAAACTGACGTTTAAGATCAGCGGTATCAAAATCAGGAATTAAAAGGGCGGCGTCTAATTTTAGTTTCAAAAGCTCATACTCTGCCTTTTCAACTAACTGTCTATCAAGTGTTTCTCGTAAGTTCACCAAAAGGGAAAAGGTTTGTAAGACTAAAGCATTTTCCTGGGTTAAAAGCTCCCGATCCCAAAGTGGTGTATTATCTTCTTCAACTTTAAAAAGACTATAATTAAGAGACAAACTAGCTGACGGTTTAGTATCTATCCTTTTCCTACTCGCTTCAAAAGATAAGATGCCACTTAAATCCAGACCCCGAGCTAAAGGTATTGACAAGTCGAGGCTTCCTCGAGGTGTTTTCCAATCGCCGTTTATATTTTCCATGGGTGTGGCTGTAAGGTTTAAGTTTGGCTGTTTGTTCAGTCCATATTGTTTTTTGGTCAGATCGTGTTCTCGCCGTAATAAATTATGGCTGAGACTTTCCTCAAAAACTTGCTGTAATGCCTCTTCCATTGTTATGGTTTTTAATTTTTGAGCAGAGCCCATTTGAATGAAAACCGCAAATATACATAGAAAGGAGACTAAAACTTTAAACCTCCTAAATTTATTTCTCATGATTTTCACTCCACGCATCTTCTTTGCCGATGGTCTGCAATAAGCCCATTCTGGCTAAGCTATAATTTAATAAATCTGCACTATAATCTTGTTCTAACTGCGCTAATTTTTCCTGTTGCGCTACGATTTGGGCATTACTTAAAACACCCGCGGCATACTTGCTTTCTTCTGCCTGAAGGTTCTTCCGCTCTAGCTCAAGCTCGGCTTCTTTGACCTGTAAATTGTGTGCTTGATCCATTAAGGAATAATAATCGCGCCTAATTCTAAAATAGAGATCCTGCTCGGCCTTTTGTAGCCTAATTTCGGCTTTCTCTTCACCCACTTGTGCCATCTCCAGTTCAACTCGGGGTGCGAAAGGACTTTGGGCCAGAAGCACCTTTTCCTTTGCTTCGTGAAGATTTTCTTTGGCAGTCAAGAGTCCATTGTCGTATCGAAAGGCCAAATCATAGCAAGTTTCTAAATCAAGGGTAAAGGGAACAAAATCTAAGAGTAGTCGCTCCGTTAAATTAACCTCTTGATTAAATGATAGACCTAATAGCTCGTTGAATTTCATTTGTTGGGTTTCAAGTTCCCTTTTAGATGCTTCATAGCGATATTCCGCGTCAAACAGGCTATTTTCTGCCCTTTGAATATCCAAAGTGGAGAGTAGCCCGGCCTTGTATTTGTTTTCGTCTATGGCTAACTGATTTTCTGCCCTATTCCACGCTTTTTCTCCGTTAGCCACCATTGTTTCCCTCTCAAGTAGTTCTTGATAGGCTATCCTCACTTGATTTTCTAAGTTTCGTTTTTGCTCTTCATAAAACTTATTAGCCTTTTTCCACATCTCTTGTGCTTCTTTAATCATTTCTTCATCTTCCACAATATGAGCCCGCTCTAAAGCAGCCTTTGCCTGCTCCCAATCTAAGGTAACTAAACGGAAGTCAAGATTATGTTCTAAGGCTAGTTCAATAGCATCTTGAAGCCCTAAATCCAATTCGGCCGCCACTGTTATGTGAGTAAGAGCCAAAATAATAATTAAAGGGTACAACCATCTGCTCTGTAACTTTCTTGTCATTTGTACGCCTCCTTAGGCCTGCTGCTTCATGGATTCTATGGACTCATCTGATACAATGGATCCATCACGTAATTTCACCATACGTTTGCCGTAAGCACTGATCGCGGGGTCGTGGGTTACTATAACGATAGTTGTTCCTTTTTCATTTAGTCTTTGAAGAATCCCCATGATCTCGGCACCTTGATCGGTGGGTAAATTCCCCGTTGGTTCGTCGGCTAGAATTAAAGTTGGGTTATTTGCTAAAGCCCTGGCAATAGCCACCCTTTGTTGTTCACCGCCGGAGAGTTGAGCAGGCAAATGTTTCATGCGATGTTGCATGCCCACATCTGCTAAAAGTCCCTCAGCCCGCTCTTTCCTTTGCCTACCGGTTACACCTGCATACATCAGAGGAATTGTCACGTTTTCTAAAGCATTTAATTCGGGGAAAAGATTATAACTTTGGAAAATGAAGCCGAAGTGCTCATTACGGATCTTGGCCAATTCCCGATCTCTTAAACTGGTGATATCAACGCCTTCTAAATAATAGGCACCGGTACTCGGTTCATCCAAAACTCCCAAGATGTTTAGTAAAGTGGATTTACCCGAACCGGAAGGCCCCATAATTGATAAAAACTCGCCTTGTTTAATTCCCAAATCAATACCATCCACAGCTTTGATTTTCACATCACCCATGAAATATTCTTTGGTGATTTTCGCTAATCTAATCATTG
>DUPA01000078.1 GCA_012838515.1 Natronincola sp.
CCGCCGTAAAAGAGGCCAATATAGGAGTTAGCATGGGTATTCAAGGTACAGATGTTACGAGGGAAGCATCTGATATTGTTCTTTTAGATGACAATTTTGAAACAATAATTAGTGCTGTTCAAGAAGGACGCGGAATTTACGAGAATATACGCCGATTTATTCGTTACTTGCTCGGTTGTAATGTGGGGGAAGTGTTAACCATGTTATTAGCAACAATTATGGGCTTGCCTTTACCGCTTGTTCCAATGCAAATTTTATGGATGAACTTAGTTACAGATGGCTTGCCGGCCATTGCCTTGGGCTTAGAAAGCGCTAAGGAGGATCTCATGTTGCAACAACCCCGTGATTCTAAAGAGGGGGTTCTGGCCGGAGGCTTATTTACGAGCATAGTATATTCAGGCGTGGGCATTAGCATAACGACGCTTTTAATTTTTATTTTTAGTTTATGGTATTACCCGGGTGAAATTCAACGAGCCCGTACCCTGGCTTTTTGCACTTTGGTTTTAGCCCAGTTAGTTTTTGCATTTCAATGCCGTTCAGAGCATCAATCTATATTCGTAGTAGGTGGATTCGGTAATTTATATCTTGTTTTGGCTGTTTTTTTATCACTCGGTGCTCAAATCTTTGTGGTGCATAATTCTTTCATGGCAAATATTTTTCAAACTACAGCGTTAAGTTTGGATGATTGGTTTTTGGTTATCTTGTTTGCCCAACTACCCTTATTTACAGAGACTGTTTATAGTTTAATAAAGAAGGTGATTCAAAAACGACTGTCATTATTGAAGGTTTAGAGTTAGCAGGATTAACTCGTCTAACCGAGAATGATCTTTTAGGTGTTGTTTAAGTTTGGGGGAGACAAATTTGATTAAAAGTATGACGGGGTTTGGACAGCATGAAGCAAGTGATGGGCAATACTCAATAAAAATAGAGTTAAAGTCCGTCAATCATCGGTACTTGGATCTATATATTCGGACGCCTAAGCAATATTCACAGCTTGAAGAAGTAATTAGAACAGCCATTCAAGGCAGGATTGCACGAGGTAGAGTAGAAGTTATAGCTTTGATAGAGGATTTCGGAGAAAAAGGGCGAAACGTAAAAATTAATCACGCTCTTGTAGACGGATACCTCGAGGCATTAAGAGCCTTACAAAATAAAATAGGAAATGCTGATTTAATTAAACTTTCCGATTTATTAGGTCTTCCCGATGTATTAGAAATAGAAGAGCCTGAGCTAGATTGGGATAATTTGAATGGGCTTCTTTTGGAAGCGTTAGGTGGCGCACTTGATCGATTAGAAAAAATGCGCCGAGCAGAAGGGGAAAGTTTATATTCTGATTTGGAAGAAAAGATCACTCAAGTGCAGTTTTTAGCCGGCGAGATTTCGAAGCTAAGTGCACAGGTGATAGATGATTATAGAGAAAGGCTCAAAGAACGCTTAGCTGATTTATTAGATGGGACAACCATCAGCGAAGAGCGTTTCCTGGGTGAAGTTGCCATTTTTGCTGACAAATGCAGCATTGATGAAGAATTAGTCCGCTTGACCAGCCATATTCGACAATTTAGAGAGAGTTTGCGTTCCCATGACTCTGTGGGGCGTAAATTAGACTTTTTGTTACAAGAAATGAATCGCGAAGTAAATACTATCGGATCAAAGGGCAATAATGTACATATCGCCGGATTGGTAGTGGAATTGAAAAGCGAGCTGGAAAAGATCCGCGAACAAGTTCAAAATATCGAATAATTTTGGATACTCATCATAATTAATGGTTCTTACTGAAGCAATGTTGTAGGAGGAGGTGAGCAAATGGCATTACCACATTTAACCCAGGAACAAAAGATGGATGCGTTAAAGAAGGCACAAGAGATGAGAAGCAAAAGGGCTGAGGTTCGTTCTAAGCTCAAAAGTGGGTCTCTGACTCTCAACGATATTTTAGCTTCCGCCGATGACGAAGTGATCTCGAGAATGCGTGTGACTTATCTGTTACAGTCATTGCCTCAAGTTGGAAAAGTAACGAGTGAGAAGATTATGAGAGAAATTGGTATCAACGAAAATCGAAGAGTGCAAGGTTTAGGCACAAGGCAAAAAGAACAATTGTTAAAGAGGTTAGGATGATTACCAAAAGGGGCTGTTTAAATGGGGATTAAGTTAATCAATATTGGGTTTGGCAACATCGTTGCCGCAAATAGAATTGTGGCAATCGTAAGTCCCGAATCGGCTCCTATCAAGCGAATGGTGCAAGAAGCAAGAGATCGTGGTATGCTTATTGATGCAACCTATGGTCGTCGCACTAGGGCTGTTATTATTTCTGACAGCGATCATGTGATTTTATCGGCAGTGCAACCCGAAACTGTGGCGCATCGTTTGACAAGTAAGGATAATATCAATCCTAATTAAACATAGGGGAGCTGCTGACTTGGGAACTGTTAAATTTCTTAGGGATAGTGGGCTGAAGACACAAGGCTTTCTAATAGTCTTATCCGGACCCAGTGGTTCGGGAAAGAATTCTGTAATTAATGCCGTCTTTCCTACTATCCCAAATTTAAAATATTCTATAAGTGTTACCACAAGACCGCCCAGAAGCGGAGAGGTAGATGGTGTTAACTATTTTTTTCGAACGGAAGAAGAGTTTGATCAACTGATTGAAGATGGTCTACTTTTAGAGTGGGCTAGTTTTGTTGGTTATCGCTATGGAACACCTAAAAGTTTCGTTCAAGATCAAATAGATAGTGGTAATGCCGTTATTATGGATGT
The DNA here is from genome assembly GCA_012838515.1 of Natronincola sp. Classification (GTDB taxonomy): domain Bacteria; phylum Bacillota; class Limnochordia; order Darwinibacteriales; family Darwinibacteriaceae; genus DUPA01. The sequence continues at coordinate 2,752 of DUPA01000078.1, forward strand.
TGATATTCAAGGTGCGATTCAAATACGCGAAAAGATGCCTGAGGCAATTTTTGTGTTTTTATTGCCACCTACTTGGGAAGAATTGCGTAGGAGACTAAAATTACGAGGTTCCGATTCTACTGATGTAATAAAAAACCGCTTGGCTAAATCAGAAGAAGAGATCAAGCATATAGTTGATTATGATTATTTTGTTGTTAATGATGACTTATCGGCAGCAGCGGAGCAATTAAGACAAATAATCTTAAGTGAATGGTCTAAAATAAGCCGTGTTGATGTAAAGTCGCTACTAGCTTTGTGGAAGGGAGGTTCTGTTGTTGAAACCGGTGAATGAGAATAATCGTTATGATGCCATTGTGGCTGTCTCGAAAAGGGCAAGACAGCTGATTGAAGGGTCAGAACCTGTCTTAGAGTCGGGAACGAAAAAACCCGTAACTATTACCATCGAAGAATTGCACGCTGGTAAAATTAGTTGGGTGGAAAAAAAGGACTAACAGAAATAAATTCTTAGCCTGTGGTGGTTTCCACAGGTTGTTTTATTGTTACAATAAGATTGGAGGTGATTTATATGGGCGAGTTACCCCTATACGGCGGTGTTATTGTGGATGTTAGGGCCGAAGCAGTTAATCGCGTTTTCCACTACGCAATTCCACAGGAGATTGCACAAGATATCAAGATTGGGCATCGTGTTTTGGTTCCATTTGGCCACCGTAAAATTGAGGGTTATGTTGTTGAACTCACTGATCAATTGGATTTTGACCTTAGTAAAGTCAGGGACATCCTAGAGCTTTTAGATCCCGAGCCCATTATATTACCTTCCTTAGTTGAGTTAGCGCACTGGATGGAATCCCAATATGTGGGATTATTATCTGAGGCGTTGCAGTATATGCTTCCCCCGGGGTTTCGTTATGGCAAAGAACGGGTGGGTGTTAAAACCCAGCAACTAGTAACTTTGCTAGAGAAAAACCCCAAACTAAGGGCAAATGCAACCGCTCAAAGGCGGGTTGTGGAGGTTTTGCAATCGCAATCTCCCATGTTAGCCACTGAGCTAATCTCCAAAGCCAAAGCAAATTATGGTTGTTTACAGACCTTAGATAGGCAAGGCATTGTGTCCTTAGAGACTGTAAGTTTAGAGCGATCCATAACATGGGACAAGGTTGATGATCCACCGCTTGACTTAACTTACGAACAAAGTAAGGCCTGCGATAGCATCTTAGAGGAGATTGAACAAAAAAGAAGACCCATATTGATTCACGGCGTTACCGGTAGTGGTAAAACCGAGATTTATTTAAGAATTATTGAACCGATTATAAATCAAGGCAAACAGGTTATTGTTTTAGTACCGGAGATTGCGTTAACATCGCAGATCGTAAATCGCTTCGGTGCGCGTTTTGGCCATAGAATATCGGTTCTCCATAGCGGTCTTTCCGATGGTGAAAGATTTGATCAATGGTGGAAGATTTATCATCACGAAGTTGATGTAGTCATCGGGGCCCGATC
>DUPA01000079.1 GCA_012838515.1 Natronincola sp.
CTAAGAAGTCCTTATCCCGTATATCTCCTTCATAAAAAACGGATTTATTTACCGAGCCGCGATGTCCCTTCGATAAGTTATCAACTACGATTACCTCGTAACCTCTTCTTTCCAAAGCGCGGACCGTATGACTACCGATATAGCCGGCACCACCTGTAACCAAAACAGACAATTATGACCCTCCTCCATAACATGCTACTATATAAATTATAACCAGGTAGACAGCCGGCAATGCCGGCTGTCTCGTAATCTATTTTATAGTTTCAATTACTATTGGTTCACTTGTCAATGAAGTTGTTTTTGCCGTCACTTTAATTCTACCCGATTGCTCGCTACTTTTCACCCAGGCACCGATGCACCCGCCAATTAAACCTGTTAAGTTAGGTCCGATCAACTTTCCTTCTCCTTCAACTTCAATACTAATTGGCTCATTGGAATAAGGAAGTAGATTGCCGGCTTGATCAACTAATTTGAAAATAATTCGCGTGGCGTCAATACCATCGGCATCTATTTGGAGATCATCAGCCGTCGCTAAGAGCTTAGTAGGAATGGGGTTTTTGACAAACTCCTTTGAAACCACCTGCTTACCATCGAGATAACCCACGAATTCGGCACTATACCAACTAGAACCCCAAGCACCTGTGGACGGTATTTCTTCGATTATGACCGGGGGATGCTTAACGCCCGGATAAGCATCTTTAGCCGGCGTAAACTTACCAACCAACTCACCGGCTACGATAACTTCTATTTCATCGCAGTTTGTGAAAATTACCAGTGGTAAAACCCCACCTATGCTACGTTCGCCTCTAGCCCAAAGAGTTGCAGGTTCTAAAACTGCTTTTTCTTCAGGATTCCGTTGACTGGAATAAAAGTGGGCTGCCATCTTGGGTATCCTAAACATATCCATGACCCCATGATAACATATACGATCGCCTGCACCAAAGTCAAAGTGAGTATTATAATCAAAAGCGCACCAACCGATTGCTGCGGAAATATTAGGATCAAGTGCCGCTGCGTTATGCACCCTTAAATGGCGTAATGCATGCTCAATTAAACGCTCTTCTTGATCAAAACGTTTGGTTGGATACATGTGACCATTAAACTCACAAACCATATATGGTACATAATTATCTAAACCGGTCACTTTCTTCTGATCTCTTAGAACTTCATCTCCACCGCTATGAATAAAGTCGTTCATTGTATAAACATCTTCTAAGAATTTACTGTTTTCTATAAAACGTACTCCTCCGGTTTGACGAGTCGGATCGAGCTCGCGGGCAATTCTATTGGTTTCCTCATAGAAGGTATCATCGTCTTCAGATTCATTGATCCTTACACCCCACAGGAATATGCTGGGATGATTCCAATCTCGTTCAATCATTTCTTTTACATCTTCTTTGGTTACTTCTTTCCACTCTTCGTCTCCGATGTGTTGCCAACCGGGAATTTCTTCAAAAACTAATAAACCAATTTCGTCACAGCGATCTAAGAAATGCGTTGATTGGGGATAATGACTTGTTCTTACTAAGTTTAACCCCAGTTCGTATTTGAGAATATCCGCGTCTTTGCGTTGCACACGTTTTGGCATGGCATAACCCACGTAAGGAAAGGACTGGTGACGATTTAAGCCTCTTAACATTAGTTTTTTCCCATTTAAATAGAAACCATCTTCTTTGACGATTGCTTCCCTAAAACCAATTCGCGTTGTAAAGCTATCAAAGATTTCTTGTCCTCTCTGCAACTGAACGGTCAAATCGTAAAGATTTGGATTCTCCACATCCCAGAGACCTATATTGGTGAGCTTCTCTAAGTTAAGATCAATTTTCTTTTCGCTTTTACCTTGTACCTCCACAGTATCTGCCATTGTTGCCAGTACTGTGCCGTCTTTACTTAAGCTCATTTTAACCTTGATTTCTTCTGCTTGGTTCTTTAAGTTCGCCAAAAAGACAGTTGTTTCCACTTCTTTGTTTTCTTGCAAAACATTTTGCGGTTTGGCAAAGATATTTTTGATATGAAGTGGATCCACAATTCGCAAATTAACCTCACGATAAATTCCACCAAAGCATAAATAGTCAATCATATAACCGAAAGGGGGGATATCAGATCGCTCGGTGGAGTCCACTTTTACCGCTAATATATTTTGCTCACCGAACGTGATGTGCTCAGTTAGATCAAAACTAAAAGGCGTATATCCGCCTTTATGGCTACCTATAAATTCACCATTTAGATATATTTCTGCATATGCCATAACGGCTCCGAAATCTACAAAGATTCGCTTACCCATGTTATCTCGGTCGACGGTAAATTCCTTTCTGTAGGTGGAGATAATTTGATATTCCTTTTCGTCAAAATAATTATAAGGAATTTCCTTTGTAGTGTGTGGTATATTTACTTTTTCCCAAGCCCCATCGTTATAATCGGGTTCTAAAAATTGTGCTTCAAATTCTTCAGCGTATTTCCAATGATGATTTAGAGATATAATTTTTCGCATTTTCTCACCTTTCGTTTAAATATTTTTCTTCATACTATAAACCCCTACCTGTGTGGCACTACTTGACTGAGGCAACCACACCTTCGGCAAAATTCTTCTGTAAAATAAGAAATATTACTATTATAGGCAAGACGCTTAATGAAACTGCAAGCATTAGCAAGCCATAATCTGTGACATAACCTGCAACTAATTTTGAAAGGACTAGGGGCATGGTCTGACTTTTTGGACTTTGCAAAATTATTAAGGGCCATAGATAGTTATTCCAAGCCGCCATAAAGGTAATGATACCCGCCGTGGCATAAGTGGAGCGCATAACGGGAATGTACATCCGAACAAATATACCCAGTTCACTTAATCCGTCAATCCTTGCCGCTTCAATGATTTCCTGTTGAAAGAATCTCGCGCTCTGCCTAAAGAGGAAAATTATAAAAGCCGTTGATAGCGTAGGCAAAACAAAAGCCGTAGTTGTATTTAAAAGATTCAATTTACCAATCATCATAAATAAAGGAATCATAATTGCAGCAAACGGAATCATCATTGATAATAATAAAAAGCTCATTAATAAATCTTTACCGCGATCGTGGTAAATTTCAAAGCCATACCCCGCGATAGACCCAATAATCAAACTGCTAACCGTTGCTACTATAGAATTCCGCAAAGAGTTCCACATCGCTTGGGCCACATTTGCTCTGGCACTGAGCATTTTAAAGTTAGTAATTAGATTTTTACCAGGTAATAATTTGCCACCCAGAACGTCCATACTAGTGTTTGTCGCGGAGACGAACATCCAGTATAACGGAAATACTGAAATTAAGGCCGCTACAGTTAGGAAAAGGTATTTCATGAATTTTAAGCTTCGACGTCTTATCACCTTTGGTCACCTACCCTCATTTGTACAAGTGCTAAAACTGCTACTAAGAGAAACACAAATACTGACATGGCCGCTGCATAAGGGAATTGGGGGGAATATTGAAATGATAATCTATAGATATATTGCGAAATAGAAACCGTGGCATTCGCCGGACCCCCGCTTGTTATATTAACCGTTTCATCGAACAGCTGCAAGGTGCCATTTGTGGAGATAATAGCTGTTAATAAAATAATAGGTTTTAACATGGGTAATGTGATTTTAAAAAAGCGGGTTATGGAGTTTGCTCCGTCTATAACAGCTGCTTCAAAAATTGAGGGATCAATATTTTGTAGCCCGGCCAAATAGAATATCATATTATATCCCGTCCAGCGCCAAGTCAGGGCCAAGACAATTACGATCTTCGCTGTCAATGGATTACCTAACCAGTTTATAGGATTGTTGAGTAGGTTAAGCTTTATCAAAACAGTATTTACAAATCCATCAAGGGCAAACATGGAGCGGAAAATCAATGAATACGAAACCAAAGACGTGGCACAAGGTAAAAATAGTGCAACACGAAAGAAACCCCTCAGTTTTAAATTTTTATCATTAAGTATATAGGCCAGTATTAAGGCTAGAATTAACATTAGTGGCACTTGGAACGTCAAATAGGTTAATACATTTGTCAGTGAAGTTTTAAAAAGCTTATCAACAAAAAGCCGTTTATAATTCATTAAACCAACAAATTGCATGTTTATACCAATACCTGTTTGTAAAGATAGGTAAATGGCTCTTCCGATCGGATAGAAGTAAAAAACGCAAATCAGGAGCGATGCAGGAAGCACGAATGTCCAACCAACTAAGTTTTGTTTGGTTTTCAATTTTATACTAGACATTTTAATTAATATTCCCCTCTCTTCCGTAAAGGGGTACTGCAAGCGGAAATTTCCGTTTGCAGTACCTCCCTAATAGCGCTAACTGATCATCTATTGTGCCGTACCCATATGACGCTGTAAGACCCCGATTCTAAATAGCACGGTATCTTCCGCTTCCTGCAATGCATCATCAATATTTCGACCATTTAGTACTTGAGAAATGGCAACTGCGATAGCATCACGTGCTTCATAGTTATAAATACCATATTTTACTTTAGGTACTTTAGAGGCGTAATCCGTGATGTCAGCATATACTGCCTGTCCGTTGAAAAACTCATGGGGCACCGAATAAACCGGACTATCCCCGGCAGGTAAATAGGTTGCTAAAGCTCCGGAAGAAGGTAAAATCGTTTCATACAATTCCACGCTACCCGCGAAAGTCTTGGCAAGGAAATCAATTGCCGCATCTTTATTTGGTGAGTTAGCACTTACCACCCAGCTCGAACCACCTTGGTTACTATAGTTAGTGGCGTTTGGAGCTTTGTCAAGTCTAGGTATATTAGTAACTCCCCAGTTACCTTTTTGCTCTGTTGGTAGCATAACTGAACCCAGTATCCAACAACCATTAATCGTTCCTGCAACTGTTCCTCTATTAAAAGAGGTTATATATTGCTCCCAGTCGTTTACCTGTACCAAAACACCGCTCTTAAGCAAGTCGACATACACTTCGATAACTTCTTTCAGAACATCGTTTTTAGCAATGAATACATCACCATTTTCGTCAAACATCCAAGTCCCAGCACTTTGCAATAGCACCATAATCAGATCAGGACTTTCAGAAACAACCGAAATTAAAGGTTTACCGGTTTTAGCTAGAATGTTTTTACCCATGGCAATATATTCTGACCAAGTAATGTCTTCAAAATCTTTTAGTTCATAACCGGC
>DUPA01000080.1 GCA_012838515.1 Natronincola sp.
AAACCTCAAAAAGTTCGCAATTGCACAAATGGAATCGTTGCAAGAACTCAAAGAAATAGAGGTTATGCCGGGTGTCTTCGCGGGTCACAGAGTTCTTCCCATGGATTCTTGCTGCTGTTATGTTCCGGGCGGTGAATATCCATTGTTTTCTTCGGCCTTAATGTTAATCACACCGGCAAAAGTAGCAGGCGTAAAACGCATTGCGGCCTGTTCGCCCACAATGAGGGGTACCACAAAGATAAATGCGGCAACATTAGTTGCCATGGACTTAGCCGGCGTCGATGAAATCTACGCCGTGGGAGGCGCACATGCAATTGCTGCCTTCGCCTATGGAACTGAGCAAATTAAACCGGTTGATGTAATTGTCGGTCCCGGTAATCAATATGTTACAGAAGCAAAACGTCAATGCTTTGGTCAAGTCGGTATTGACTTTATTGCAGGCCCCAGCGAAGTCTTGGTAATTGCAGATGATAGTGCAAATCCCGAAATTATTGCGGCAGATCTGTTATCACAAGCAGAACATGACTTACTTGCCCGCAGTATTCTAATCACTTTAAGCGAAGAGCTGGGTCAAAAAGTACTTAAGGAAGTTGAAAAACAGCTCGAAACTCTCCCAACTAATGAAATCGCCAATGTTTCTTGGGAAAATAATGGAGAAATAATTGTGGTCGATAGCTTAGAAGAAGCTTGTAAGCTTTCTGACGAATACGCACCGGAGCACTTAGAAATAATGGTTGAAGATTTAGATGCAGCTTTTGAGCAGTTAAACAATTACGGTTCACTATTTATCGGCGAATTTGCCGCAGAGGTCTTTGGCGATTACTTATCCGGAACAAACCATGCCCTACCCACATCAAGGGCAGCCCGCTACACAGGCGGTGTTTGGGTAGGTTCGTTCACCAAAGTGTGTACGCACCAGCGTTTAACCGAAGAAGGATTGCGCTCAGTATCCGAACCGACAATCTTAATGGCGGAAGCTGAAGGACTTTATGGACACAGCAATTCCGCTAAGGTCAGAATTAAATCAAGATAAAAATTTGGGCTTCAGACCTTAATCTGAAGCCCTTTTTTTAATCACCTTGAGTCTTTGGAGACGAAGCTTCTCTAGAAGCAAAACGATTTGTACCTAAAACTCCGATAATAATAAAAGCGGAGAAAAGTAACAGAACCACTCCCCTAAGATTTGCCAAATCAAAGGTTGAACCTTTCTTTACCACAATATAAAGCACACCCATAACGGAAAGCAACACCGATATCGCTTGTTTGCCATTAAAGGCGTAGCATATTCTAAAGCAATTTTCGAGAATAAAAACGAAATTCCGATCAATACAGCATAGAGTAGTGCAGATCCATAAGCTAATTTAATTTCCCGTTCCATGGTTACCACCTTCTCAAATTTAGAAAATATAAGACCGAGGAAAATCTAAATCCTCGGTCGGTGTTTAACTCAATTTTACTATTTTTCGTTAACATATTCAAATAATGCTTTTGCCGCCTTTTCCGGGCCTGTCATCTCTTCGCCCTCAATACCTAATTGGGTGCGAAGTTGACCGACTTTAACTCCTGAATTGAACATGTGCTCAATAAAGTTACGGGCAATCTCATCATGCTGCTCTTCTTTTTGAGGCGCACCGAAAGGATTGGAAAAATACGTTCCCACCAGACCTTTCTCGTCAGTAGTACCCTTAGAAATTCTCTCGCCTTTCTTGAATACATCAAAAGCATCCTCAGGTGTGGCGAAAAAATCAAGATATCCATCGCTACCGTCTTCAACGGTTTCATAGTTATTTGCATATAAGAAAAGATCCACAGGATAACCTTTAACTATTTCACTGTAAGGTGTAATAGGAACTACTAATCGTGCATTGGTTCTATGGGGACTCATGAAAATACTTCGATCAATTTCTTCATAAGCGTATCCGGGTTCTAAGTCATCTAAGCGCACAAAGGCACCGATTTCAGTTCCATATCCATTAACTTTTTCGTTTTTCATACGGAGAGAGCCCATATCATCGAAGATAATAGTCATGCGGCGCATGTACTCATCTGCAAGAACACGAAAAGCCTCCAAAGACTCTGATTTTCCGGCTCCGCTATCACCAACTAAGACAACGCTAAAGTCTTTACCGCTGCGGAGCTGAATGTGAGCCATGGCACCATGAATGGGCATATAGCCGCGATCGATCATTACAGTATTATGCAAAGTCAGCACCATCTTCTTGAAATATCCGAAATAATCAACTTCTTGACTGCGGGCAATGGCGCCAACAACAATATTAGACTCTTCATCTTGATAATAAACAGTTTGCTCATCACCGAGAAACTCTTGTTCAACACCGAAGACTAAAATACAATCAGGTTTCTTCCCTACTATTTCTTCTTTAGATGCAATGTCAAATAAGTTGACCATGCTCACGGCCAAAGAAATAAAGTCTATATGAAAATATACAAAGATTAATAAATCCCCTACTTTAGCAGGAAAACAATAAAATTCATTATTATCCTTGACCATACCTTCTACTATTGGATTGTGATCAAGTTTTTCGAACTGACCTGTACGTTTATTACGTTTCGGATAATAAACCAGTGGCGGTTCAATAACTGCCAATTGCAGAAACGGTATACACGCTAATTGCTCGTAGACTTTCTTAGGAATATCCCAAGCGATTTGCTCAACCAATAGACCGGCCGATGCACCCGCGGGCAACTGACGATATACCTTTTCGGCTCTCCCTGCAACAGTTGCCTTAATCGAACGGTAAACAGTCAGAACCAATGCTTTTAATTGCTTGTTTATGCCAACAAAATCTAGATTTCTCTCTTGAATACTCTTAGATAGTTCTTCTTCTTCGTGGTAAATCAAGAATCTTTCTTGCCTACGCCAGAAGTTGTAGAATTCTTCCACAAAATCAGCAAAGAGAACCCTATCACTTAAGGCGTGGGTATATTTCTCTTGTTGCGCGGCCTGATCAGCACCGTAGGTATGAATTGCCCTGATAAGATCTCTAATCCCCTCAAGATCATAACGCTCTTTGATGTGACCGTTTTTGTCTTTATTGAATTGAAAGTCCTTAACACAAACTAACAAGGGATTATCGTACTTATCTAGTTTTCTTAGATATCTCCATAGAACGCGCAAAAACACATCGCTATCAAGAACTTCTTCGGGCGTATTGCAAGGTGTTGTGCCACCAATGAGCACCACATGCCCTTGCTTAATCTCAGCAGAGATCACTCCATCACCATTGATTGCCATTCAGTACACTCCTTTAACTCAAACAGTTCGTGAAACTAATATTAGATTCATACTATATAATATTTGACCATAAAGACTATACTTTTCCACAAGTACCCCGCTTTTCCTTCCTATTTTTAGATGTTTTCCTTTACTTAACATTAAACATGGCAATGTTATCTTACCTGCTTCTTGCTGGGAGAATGGCTTGACAGTTGTGGAGATGAATATTACATTATAGTAGTATATATTAAATTAAACCCAGATAAAGTTTATACTTTTGGTCTCGAATTATTAGGAGGAAAGCCATGACCATGAAAAAAGGTCTATTCGCAACTAAAGATCTGACACAGGGAACACCCTGGAAACGAATTGTTGAATTCACCATTCCTATGCTGGTTGGCAACGTCGCACAGCAGTTTTACAATACAGCCGATTCCATTATTGTCGGACGCTATATCGGAGATAATGCCCTCGCCGCCGTGGGGAGTGCTGGTCCGATCCTTAACCTACTACTAGTATTATTCGTAGGGATTGCAGTTGGTGCAGGAATTATGGTTGCACAATACTTCGGCGCAAAAGAAAGAAGTCATCTCTCACAAACCATAGGAACCTGTATTACTCTCACCGCTTTAGCTTCGGGAATTATTATGTTCATCGGTCCAAAAGTAACCATGCCTCTTCTGCGTATGCTAAATACACCTACCTCTATTATAGAATGGTGTGCAGATTATTTAAACATCTTTTTCTTAGGAATTGCAGGTTTCGCCTATTATAATATTTTATCAGGAATTTTACGCGGCTTAGGTGACTCTGCCTCCGCTTTAGTATTTTTGCTTATTTCAACAGTCATTAACGTAGTTCTAGACATTTTATTCGTAGCCCATTTTAACATGGGAGTCCCCGGGGTTGCCCTGGCAACAATCATCGCGCAAGGGGTCTCTGCATTACTTTGCCTTTATAAACTAATGAAAATGAACGAAAGTTTCGATCTGAGCTGGGCACTGCTTAAACCGAGTCGAAAGCTTTCCGCCACTGTGATGAAACTTGGTTTACCATCGGGAGTAACCCAAGCCATCTTCTCTCTGGCAATGATCGTGGTTCAATCACTTACAAATAGCTTCGGCGAAATGGTTATTGCCGCCAACGTCATCGTTATGCGCGTTGATGGTTTTGCCATGATGCCTAATTTCTCCTTTGGGGCGGCCATGACCACATTCGCCGGACAGAACATTGGAGCCGGTAAATCAGAGAGAGTTGCCCAAGGCACCAAACACGGAACAGTAATTGCCATGGGCGTATCAGGCATAATTACTATTTTATTGCTATTTTTCGGCCGACCATTAATGAATGTATTTACAGATACACCGGAACTTGTTGATCTAAGCATGAGAATGCTCAGAATTTTGGCTGTGGGTTATGTGGCCGTGGCGGTAACCCAGTCGCTTTCGGGTGTTATGCGAGGTGCAGGTGACGTCATGACCCCAATGTGGATCTCCATCGTCTCCACTGTACTTTTAAGGGTTCCCCTCGCTTATGGCATTGCCTATTTCACTAGAAATAGTCAGTGGCCAACGGGACGACCTGAGTCAACGTTCATTTCGCTTTTAATATCTTGGTGCTTAAGTGCACTAATCACCGTTGTTTATTATAAAAAAGGCACTTGGAGCAATAAATCCATCACCGGCACAAGTGTGGCATAATTAGATTTCATCCTAAAAGATCCATGAATAATTCACCGGTCCATCAACCAAGCTAAAACAGAAACCATTATATTCTGATTGGAGGTATGGTGAGTGCCCCATAGAAAGCTTGACGAGATGGAAAAGAGCGAAAAAAATCTAAAGCAGCAAATACGTCACACTAAGGATCGAATTCAAGACACGGAGTATGCTTTAGAACATGGTGATATGTCTGAAGGACGCCGCGAAGAATTAGAGGTTAAAAATGTTCATCGCAAAAAGGATTTGAAAGATAAAACCCGTGAATTGGAGAGCTAAATAAAAAAACCCTCAAAGTTTTACTTCTAACTTTGGGGGTTTAATTCTTCAATGGCTTGAATCAAAGTGTGCCAGGCAAGAACAGCACATTTAACTCGAGCAGGCATGTTGGAGATATTTTGAAAAGCAATGGCCTCTTCCAAAAGATCAAGATCCTCTTCTTTTTCTATTTCTTTTTTGATCATGCCTAAAAATATTTGCACAAGTTTTTGAACTTCTTCAGAAGTACGACCTTTAATAAGATCAATCATCATTGAAGTTGATGCTTGAGAGATTGCGCAACCATCACCGCTAAAAGCCGCATCAATCACCTTTCCTTCTTCCATCATAAGCTCAATTGTAATATCGTCTCCACAGCTGGGATTATAACCCCTTTTTGTACAAGTGGCACATTCTAGATTTCTTTTGTTTTCACAATTACGACTATGCTCTAGAATGAGCTCGGTATAAAGTGAACTAAGACTCATAACCTAGCCACCCCCTAACCTTAGACAAACTTTCTACCAAAATGTCAATTTCTTCTTTAGTATTATACAAGCTAAAACTAACCCTAGATGTTGAAGGAAGCTGCAAATAATTCATTAAAGGTTGTGCGCAGTGATGTCCTGCCCGTAGAGCGATTCCATCCATATCTACAATTGTGGAGATATCATGGGGGTGACAACCTTCGAGGGTAAATGAAATAACAGGCCCCCGCTTTTCAAGATTCTTACTACCGATAATTTTAAGATACTGAACTTCACTTAGCTTTTCAAGGGCATATTTAGTTAACGATTTTTCATGTTCAGTGATTTTTTCCCAACCGATTTCGCTAAGATAATCAATGGCCGCCCCCAAACCAACTGCACCTTCCACATTTGGGGTTCCGGCTTCAAATTTATGAGGTAGTTCATTAAAACTCGTTTCTTGTTCGGTGACATACTCCACCATTTCCCCTCCCATTAAGAAAGGAGGCATATCTTTTAGAAAACTCTCTTTGCCGTAAAGAACGCCAATTCCCATGGGTGCAAAAAGTTTATGACCGGAGAAAACGAAAAAGTCCGCATTTAGTTTTTGAACATCCGTTTTTAAATGGGGAACACTTTGGGCTCCGTCAATCACAACAACCGCCCCTTGGTTATGGGCATAATCCACAATTTTTTCAATGGGATAGATCGTTCCAAGTGCATTTGACATGACCGCGATGGCAAGTACGGCGGTTTTTTCATTAATTATCTGTTTAGCTCTTTCAAGATCTATCTCATACTCCTCAGTTAAATATAGATAGCGCAAAGTTGCCCCCTTTAATCCGGCAACGCGTTGCCAAGGAACCAAGTTGCTGTGATGTTCTGAAATGCAAATAACGATCTCATCACCTGATTGGATTGAGCTCAACCCGTAAGAATATGCAACTAGGTTTAGTGCTTCCGTGGCGTTTTTCGTAAATACCACTTCCTTTGTTGAAGGGGAATTAATGAATTTTGCCACCTTTGTTCTTGCTTCTTCCAAAAGCATGGTGGCTTTTACGCTTAAATAATGTGACCCCCTGTGGGGATTGCCATTAAACCGCTCCTTATAATTCCTAACGGCTTCTAATACACCCACGGGCATCTGCGTCGTTGCAGCATTATCAAGGTAAACTAAGGGCTTACCATTGACGTTTTGCCCTAAGGCCGGAAATTCACTTCTGATTGTTTCTATATCCAGCATTAGATCACCAGCCTTTGATGCAAATCTTCCAAGATGCTCTGACGTAAGTTTAGAGGCAACAAATCTAATACCGGCTGATATGAGGCTTTAATGAGTACTAAAGTAGCCTCCTCAATACTTAAACCCCTGCTCATCAAGTAGAAAAGATCATTTGGATCAATTTTGCCCGCACTCGCGGCATGACCTCCTAACACATCGTCTTCTTCAGATAATAATAGTGGAACGGCATCAGATTTAACAGTGGGATCCAGTAGTAGCACGTATTCTTCTTCATTACCATCTGCCAAATGTGCTCCACGTTTAAAGTCGAGAGTCCCTCTGAATACTTTTTTTGCTTTATCTTTTAGCACGCCTTTGACCAAAACATTGCTTGCACTTCTGTAACCGGTGTGGATCATGTGATAGCTCAAATCCAATGTTCTTTCGCCACTTCCCAGATACATACTGTCCACTAAGGCCTTGCTCTGAACTCCGATCAGTGCTAAATAATTGGTGATGGATTTTTCACTGCCAAATTCCACTTGCACATGGCGTACACCGGAATTTGACCCAAGCTCGGTATAATTCGAATCCAAATGAACTGATGAATCACTTAGTCTTTGCACTTTTATAATGGTAATCTGTGCACCCTTTTCGGCAAAGATCTTAGTTACTCCATTATGATAAAACTCACCTTGGTCGCCGAAAAATTCAATAACCACAGTTGCACTGCTATTTTCCCCGGCAATAATCAGATTGTGATCGTAGAGAACAGGATCTAGATCATCCAGATGATATTTGATATGAATTGGCTCTTTTTGCACGTGTGCCCTGGGAATCTCCAAAAAGAACCCTCCGTTAGAATGTTCCTCAGCCAATTTTACTGCTTGATCCGAAACCCCATACTTAATTGCTGGCACGAGTGTTGCTACTTGTGCGTTTTGTATTTTTTCTAATAGAATTTTACCATCTGCTAGATCCGGGAGAAAGTCCTTTCCATAAGGTTTACTTGGAAGCAAAATTGAGCCGGAAAACTTGTGGTGATTTATTTTTAGCCAACGGTTACTTAAACGCGGTAAGGTGTTAAGTTTCTCAGTTAATAATACAGACATTTAATCTCCCCCTAGCCAATGGTGCCTTCTAGTTCTAGTTTAACTAAATTATTCATTTCTACTGCGTATTCCAACGGTAATTCTTTAGAAATGGGTTCAACAAAGCCCCTTACAATCATGGCTCTGGCCTCTTCTTCATCAATTCCGCGACTCATGAGATAGAAAATGGCCTCATCACTGATTCGACCGATCTTTGCCTCATGACCCAAATCTATTTCGTCTGTATTTAATTGGATTACGGGTATGGTATCTGAGATGGATTCATTATCTAAAATCAAAGATTCACATGAAACGGTTGATTTAGAATGTACCGCATCTTCATTTACTTTGATTAATCCGCGATAAGTTGCTATTCCCCCGCCTTTAGAAATTGACTTAGAGTTAATGTTAGACGTGGTATATGGTGCAGCATGAATTACTTGGGCACCGGTATCGAGTATTTGCCCTGTACCGGCAAAAGTCACTCCAATGAACTCAGAGCGAGCTCTTTCGCCCCTTAAAATGCTCATGGGATAAAGCATGGATACTTTTGAACCAAAGGATCCTGAAACCCATTCAATTGCTGCATCTTTGTCTACTAAAGCCCGTTTCGTATTTAAATTAAACATATTGCGGGACCAATTTTCAATGGTGCTATACCTTAGGGTTGATCCCTCGCGTACAAATAACTCCACGGCTCCCGCGTGTAAATTATTCACTGAATAGCGAGGAGCAGAACACCCTTCTATGAAATGAAGATACGAATCGGGTTCGACAATAATCAAGGTGTGTTCGAACTGGCCGGCACCGGGTGCATTTGATCTAAAATACGATTGAAGGGGAATTTCCAAATGTAATCCCCTAGGTACATAAACAAACGAACCGCCTGACCATACTGCCCCATGTAAGGCGGCAAATTTGTGTAGATTTGGTGTGATTAGGCTCATAAAATGTTCTTTTATTAAATCTTCGTATTCATGTACCGCCGTTTCCATATCTAAATAAACTACGCCCTGCTTAGCCACACTTTCTTGAATACTATGATAAACAACTTCCGAATCGTACTGAGCTCCCACACCTGCTAAAAACTCGTGTTCAGCTTTTGGTATGCCTAAACGATCGAATGTTTCCTTAATATCATGGGGAATATCATCCCACGTAAGTTTGCGTTCTACTATGGGTTTTACATAGGTGATTATATTAGAAATGTCAAGTTCGGTTAAATCAGGTCCCCACGGAGGAAGATCGAGCTTGTGATAAATATCTAAAGCCTCTAGTCGAAAATCCAGCATCCATTGGGGCTCGTTCTTTTGATTGGAAATTTCCTCAATAATCTCCGAGGTTAAACCTTGTTCCGTTTTGTGTGCATAAGTGAAGGGGTCGCGCTGATCATAAAGTCCCCGTTCTATATCGGCAATGTAAGTCTTATTACGAGTCATGTTATCACCCCTAAACCTTATAAGCCATAAATCCGGTCTCTTCTACTTGATCTATTAATTCCTTAGAACCGCTTTTTGCAATTCTACCATCAATTAAAAAGTGCACTGCATCAGGTTCTATGTGTTCCAAAAGACTACGGTGATGTGTAATGATTAAAATCGTGTTTTGAGAATTATGAAATTCCTTCACACCCTTAGCAACCACTCGCACCGCATCGATATCCAGTCCCGAATCGGTTTCATCTAAGATTGCCAGTTTCGGTTCTAAGACAAGCATCTGCAGAATTTCGCTTTTCTTTTTCTCTCCACCTGAAAATCCGTGGTTTAAATACCGCTCCGCGTACTCCGGTTTCATTTCTAAAATCTTCATCTTTTCTTTAAGAAATTTTTGAAAAGCAAAGACTTTCATGGGCTCTTCTCCGGTGGAATTCTTAGCTGTTCGCAAGAAGTTTTCCAAGGTTATACCGGCAATTTCCTGTGGGTATTGAAATGACAAAAACAAGCCTATTTTAGCACGTTCGTGGGGCTTTAATTCGGTAATATCTTCGCCCATGAATTCGATCGAACCCCCGGTTATCTCGTAGCGAGGATGCCCTAAAAGTACATTGGCCAAGGTTGACTTACCGGCACCGTTAGGCCCCATGATAACGTGGATTTTTCCCGCTTCAACCTCAAGATCAAGACCTTTAAGAATCTCTTTATCGTCTATTGTAACGTGCAAATTTTCTATTTTTAAAAATGGGTTCCGCATTTCAATTACATCCTCTCACTAAACTACATAACTTACCTGCATAACCAGAATATCATACTTTAATTGCGTTCGCAACTATTCGCATAAAAAAAGAGCAGGTTAAATTCCCTGCCCAAAATCCATAAGCTTAAACTAGTCAATTCGTTTATCGCCCATAAAGAATAAAGCAACAGTACCGGGTCCGGTATGTGAGCCAATAACCGTTCCAATACTATTTATCACAACGGGACCATCTAAATTTGGAAAGTCCCTTTCAATTAACATTGCCACTTCTTTGGCGTCATCTAAACAAGCGGAATGGGAAATAAAACACTTACCGGAGTATTCTAACCCGTTATCTGCATGCTCCTTCATTTTCTTTACTATTGCAGAAATAACCTGTTTCTTTCCCCTTACCTTTTGTCTTTGGATTAATTTCCCTTCGTGGTTCACATTCATCAAAGGACAGATATTTAAAAGTCCACCCACTACGGCTGATGCAGCGGATATCCTTCCTCCCCGTCTGAAGTGGCTGAGATCAGTGGAGAAAAACCAGTGTTGCAACTTTAATTTATTTTCCCCTACCCAAGCACTAAGTTCATCAATGGTGGCGCCTCCATCTTTTAAATCAAAGGCCAAATCAATTAATAATCCATAGCCGGAAGAGGCAGCGAGGGTGTCAATGACTATAAGTTTGCGCTCCGGATATTGTTCAACTAATTGTTGCTGTGCCAAAATAGCCGAATTATAAGTTCCTGATAGGCCGGAAGAAAACGAAAGATGTAATATATCTTGGCCTTCTTTTAAAAATGGTTCGAAAAAATCAATAAATTGACCTACGTTTACCTGCGAAGTGGTGGGCATAGCGCCGTTTTCTATTCTTTGATAAAATTCTTCGAACGGCATGCTACGTCCAAGATCATCGGGGTAATCCTCACCGTCCATATGAAAATGAAAAGTCTCAAATGGGATATTTTTTTTCTCGAAAAATTCACGTGGCATGTCGGCCGTTGAACAACAAGTTAAAACATAGTTAGACAAAGCAAAACCTCCCTAAAACTATTTGATCTTCTACCTTAAAAAGATCCTGAATAATAATTCTCTAAACTACTTAAACTACCTGCAAAAATTGGCTGATACTATAGATTCCACCTTGTTTTAGATCTGTTCGTTTGGCTATCTATATCAATTTTTGAGCGATAAACTTTGGATCCCGCAGATTTCCCTGTTCTTTAAAAATGTTAATTATCTTTTTATCGCAATTAACATTTTCTGTATTTGCCAGATAAGCTGAGGTTATTACCATGGGACCTATAAGATTTACTTTGATCGCCTTCTCAATTTCATCTGAAGTACATTTTTCCACCGGTTTAATGGGTTCCACCATACCGGCATTATTAAATAGATAAATTTTTTTAGCTTTATCTAGATCAATTTTATTGAAAACCCCATTGATCAATTCGGCGATTCCACTAGATTTAGTTAAATCGTATTGAAAATAATCGAGAGGGCAATTTTCATTTTTCGCTCTTTGGATTAATTGCGGGTTATGGATACGGGCAATGCAAAATAGATGATTATATTTTATCTATTAATTGATATTCCAACGCTTCACCAAGCCCTCTAGAAGCCCCGGTGATGATATGATAATTCATCTTATTCTCCCTTAAAATTCAAATTTAATCGGTCTGATAAACAAATCTAAAAGTACCTCTTTGGCATCTTTATTTTCATGAACAATGGAGTGAATGGCATCGGAAATGGGCATTTCCAATTCATGGTGTTCTGATAAAAGCTTAAGAGCCTTCACTGTATGAACCCCTTCAGCTAGTTTCTTGAAAACTTCACCTTTAACAAATTGTTCGCCGAATCTCCTATTATGACTATGGGGTGAGAAAAGCGTCGCTTCATAATCACCTAAATGACTTAATCCGTAAACTGTTAACTCATTACCTCCCATGGCTCGCACTAAACGTGATACTTCTCTGGCACCTCTGGCCATGAGGGCTCCCTTCAGACTTGAATATTTAAAACCATCTAGCATCCCTGCGGCTATGCCCATGACATTTTTAGCCGCCGCGCCTATTTCGTTTCCGATCATGTCTTGACCATAATAAAAGCGAATCAAGTCGCTGCCAAACGTTTCTACTATATCTTTCGTCACTTCAATATTATCCGAACTGATTACCATGGCATTGGGGACACCTTTGACAAAATCTTGCACGTGGCCCGGACCGACCCAAATGGCCAAATTATAGTGATCTTTAACTTCTTCGTTAAAAACCTGTGAGAGGCGCTTGCCCGTAGAAGATTCTATACCCTTCATAGCTAAGATAAAAGTCTTATTTTCCAGTTCAAATTGGCTGATTTGCCTGACAAACTCACGTAAACTTTGAGAACTTATTGATATAATGATATAGTCACTTTCGGTTACGGCGCGTTCTAAAGAGTTGGATAATTCAAGATTACTCGGCAATGATAAGTATTCGTTTTTGCCATCTTCTTTTAAAGTTTTATAATTTTCCGATCCTTCTCTTCCCCATAAAATCACATCATGACCGATTTTAGCCGAATACCAAGCCAAAAATGTTCCCCATCTACCACAACCTAAAACAGATACCTTCAAAGTCTTTCCCCTTCCCTAAATGAGAAATTAAACTACATTTATTATTGTAATCCGTTAAATGCCAACTATTTCTTATATATTTCCTCGCCCATACCATATATCCTGTTTTACTCAAGGTATGGAGCTTTAAAGCACCTTAATCTTCCCATTCATTTTTGGCCAAAGAATAACAAAGTAGATCTTGGACCGATCCATCAAAGATTTCCCTTGAATAACGCAGAGTTCCTTCATAGCGAAATCCACTTTTTTCGATGACTCTTTGAGAACGAAGATTATGGGAATAATGGGCTACGGAGATCAGCATTAATTTAAGTTCTTCAAATCCATATCTTATAACCTCTGCCACAGCTTCAGTCATAATTCCTTGTCCCCAAAATTCTTCAGCTAACACATAACCTAACATTTTGACCCTAGGGGTTGTTCTCATTTCATCTTTATGTAATCCAATTGAACCTATAACTTTTCCGTTCTTTTTTAATGTAATGGCCCAAACTTCATCGCCTTTTACGAAATGGTCTAAAATAACGGCAGCTTCCCGCTTGTTTTTATGAGGTTTCCAACCTGCATTTGGACCCACATTTGGATTTTGAGCATAGGAAAAAAAGTCATCTAAATCTGCTTTTCGAAACTTCCTCAAAATCAATCGATCTGTTCGAAGCGTCTTTATCATTGGTTTAGCCCCCTGGTTAAGATCTACCGGTATGGTAAGAAGCTAGAATAAATTTGAAGAATTGGTCTTTTCCCTGTATACTAGGGTCATTATTGGAGGAGCGAATATGCAATCATCTCAAAAAAATCGTATTTTTCGATGTTTATTATAAGCTTTTCGATCAGTGCTTTCACCTTCGGCGGTGGCTATGTGGTAATACCCATGATGAAAGAACATTTTGTTAAGCGGTTAGGTCTTATTACTGAAGAAGAATTATTGGATATGGCCGCAATTGCCCAATCTACTCCCGGCGCCATAGCGGTTAATCTTGCCGTATTGGTGGGTTATCGCTTAGGGGGACTATTTGGAGCCATAGTAAATGCCATTGGTACAATATTGCCGCCAATAATTAT
>DUPA01000081.1 GCA_012838515.1 Natronincola sp.
AAAATCGGCTCGTTTTACACAGACTCTTCGGAAGCACAATTATTTCAAAAAAGACCGGACATTATCTCGGATCAAAAACCTTTTTATCACGGGATTTATTAGAAAAAGGCGACATCGCAATTAGCTCGTAAAGCATTAATATTGCGTATCAACTTGTATTATGGTAATATGTTTTAGTAGTATAGCTATGGGAGGTTGGATTGTTGCATAAAGTATGGCAGGACAGGGTTAAAGACGTGGTTCAAAATAAGCTTGAAACTAATGTTTTGGCCGCCTTCAACACTAATGTAGACGTTGTAGTTCATTTAACTAATTCGTGTTTGGAGGTCGTGGAAGCGGATCCGCAGGTGGATGTGGAAAAAGTAAAACGTTTATTAAAGACCGATATTGGTACTATCACCAATGAGAATGAGTTTCTCGCAGTTTTATTAGAAGCTTTGGCAGCCGGGAAATCTCATTATATTGTGCTTGAAAATTTGGATTTACTCGCGTGGCTAGAGGAAAAATTTAGTGTCCGCAAAGAAAGCATGGGTGGGCAGGCAGGAATCATCGCCAATCAGATGGCCGCTTTAGGTGCGCATTCATTGGTTTATACTTCATTGCTTTCTCCTAAACAAGGATCAATGTTTTTCCCGGATGTCCAAGTCCCCGTTGTTAATGGCGGGTTAAAGACGGTTAATGTTATGGATGGTGTCAAAAGTGATGACCATACCAAAGAAAACTGGATTTTTGAATATGCCAAGGGTGAAAAATTTGAGATTGCGGGGCAAACAATTGAGACACCAAGGGCTAATAGGGTTATTTTAGCCACCAGACCGGCAGGTGTTGTCATGGGCTTTTCTCCGGAAATGGAAGATGTTTTACCGGAATTGGGTGAGGAATTAGATGTGGCATTTTTAGCCGGATTCCATTATGCACCTACAGAGCCTAATAAGCTAAATGAATATCTTGCTTCCAGTATGGAAAGTGTACGGAAACTAAAAGAAGCAAATCCCCGTTTGCGTTTGCACTTTGAATATGTACCCATGAATGAAGACGCTGCCGAAAAAGCCATGTTGCAGGCAGTAGCCAGTGAAATCCAATCTTTTGGGATTAACGAGAATGAGATTAAACGAGTTTTAAGCATATTCGACCACGAAATTGAATGTGCGGCAATTGAAGAAAACGAAAGAGCATATTGTCTCTATAAAGGCGCTTTACGAATCATGGAAGAGCTGGGCTTTGAAAGAATTCAATTACATAACTTAGGTTATTATGTAGTGCTTTTGAACAAGCCTTACGAATTAGATCCGCGTCATGTACGCGAGTCATGTCTCTATGCTTCTGCAGTGAATGCCATAAAAGCTAAATATGGCGGTTATGTTTTGCATGAGAATTTGGCTGAAGGTGGCGATATACCGCTTTCTGAAATCGGTTTGAAACAAGTTCGTGGCTTTGCCAAAGAAATGCGTAATCTCGGGATTTCTATTCCCAAAAACTTCGAAGAAGATGGCATTTTAGAATTTGACTCACATATCGTATTAGTTATACCGGCACATGTGGTGCCAAATCCCGTTAGTACAGTAGGTATGGGAGATACCATTTCTTCATCATCTTTTGCTTACGAATGGAATCACAATGCAAAATAGCTTATTCCCACCTTGTAACAGGATTTATTAGCTACGTAGAGAAGTAGATTTTTAGGGTAATAAAACCCCAATTGGAGGGAGTATACTGTGCGTGTTCTAATAATGCATACCAATGATTCTAGGGTTCAAAGATCTGTGGATATACTTCGCAGATTTTTAGAAAAGGAAGAATCTCGGGTTGATGCCATATCACCTGAGACCGTTAGTACGGCACCTGTTAGTACAACAGTTTATGATCTAGTCTGTGTAGTTAGTGAGTTCAGTGGCTGGTGGAAACCGCAAATTCCTGTTGAAGTAAGTAATTTGTTGAAAAAAGCTACCCGCTTAGAAGGAAAGAAAGGCGCTGCTTTCGTGGTTTCAAGACTTTGGGGCTCCACTAAAGCACTAAGAGTTCTCATGGGCCAGATGGAACGGCAAGGTGTGATTGTGGAGGACTTTGGTGTTTTAGGTGGAGAGTCTGAGGTAGTTTCCATTGCAAAACGCTTAAAACGTCTAGCGTAAAGACAAGACCGCCTCCGTATTGGGGACGGTTTTTTCACATTAACTCTCAAGGAGGATTTGTCATGTATCGTTTCAAGCCTGACTTGCGGATTCCCGGACCCGCACCTGTACCGTGTGGAGTATCAATACAAATGTCCAGACAAATGATTAATCATAGAGGCGAAGAATTTAAAAAACGGTTTCCTCGCGTTCTAAAGCGTTTGCAACCTCTCTTCGGTACAAAAAACACCATATACATGCTTACCGGTTCAGGCACATCTGCCATGGAGGCCGCCGTAAGTAACTTGGTTTCGGAGCAGACACCCACTCTTTGCCTAGTAGGTGGTTTTTTTGGGAAACGATGGGCAGAATTATGCCTAAGTTATAAGGCTAACGTGCATATTTTAAATTTTCCTTGGAACAGCGGTGTAGATCCAAACGAAGTGAGGGCCTATCTTAAGCAGCATCCTGAAATAGAAATTATTTTTATGGTCCAAAATGAATCATCCACCGCTGTACTAAATGATGTAAAGGCCGTTTCAGAAGCAAGGGAAGGCCACCAAGCATTATTGGTTGTAGATTCGGTAAGCGCCCTCGGTGGCACACCCATGGAAATGGATGACTGGAATGTTGATGTTGTGGTAAGTGCTTCTCAAAAGTGTTTAATGACGCCTCCGGGAACAGCTTTCATCACCTTTTCTCCGCGCGCAAAAGAATTTGTAGAAAAATCGGAGTCAAGCCGTTATTATTTTGACTTAAGAAAATGTGAAGAGTATCTAATGAAGGGCGAAACCCCTTTTACTCCCAATATTAATAATGTTTTTGCCTTAGAAGAAGCCCTAGATATGATTGAAACGGAAGGTTTAGAAAATGTCTTTTCCAGGCATTATCTTATGCGCGATATGATGAGGGCGGGGATAAAGGCCTTAGATTTAGAGCTGTTGGTTAATGATGTAGATGCATCTCCGACCGTTACGGGAATAAAATTTAAGGAAGCGGATCATTTGAGGCTACAAATTAGGGAACACTATGGGGTGGAGTTTGCCGGTGGCCAAGGAATATACGCCGGTGAAATTTTCCGCATAGGGCATATGGGATATGCCACACCCTTAGATGTGCTCACATCTTTAGCAGTGTTGGAGCTGGAGTTTAAAAAATTCGGCGAAGCAACTAAGGCTGCGGAACTTGTTATGAATGAATAAAAAAAGAAATATGGAGGGAAAGCTCGGTGATTTTTACTTTGCGTGATGCCATAGACATTTTAATAGTGGCCTATGTGATTTACCGAGTGATTTATTCCATTCAAGGAACACGGGCCACAACGTTGGTTAAGGGACTAGCAGTCATCTTTGTCAGCAGTGTAGTGGCCCGTTCTTTTAATTTGCGAACAGTTAGTTGGCTGCTCGATCAAACAACCACCATTGTTTTGGTGGCTTTGCCCGTTGTTTTCTACCCGGAGTTGCGCCGTGGATTGGAGCAACTTGGTCGTGGTCAGCTTTTTGGTTTTTTGGGGCAAAAACCTAGCAAGTTGGATTCTTTAGACACAGAAAATATTATTAAGGCGATAGTTCACTTAAGTCAGAATAGAACAGGTGCATTAGTAATCTTAGCCCGTCAAACGGGATTAACGGAGTTTTCTGAAACGGGCACCAAATTAGATGCCTTAGTTAGCTATGAACTTTTAGTCAATATTTTTGAACCATCAAGTCCACTTCATGATGGTGCTGTTATAATTGCTAACGGCCGAATAGTTAGTGCCGCAAGTGTGCTACCATTAACGGAAAATCGTTTAGCGGGAGGGCTTGGCACTAGGCATAGGGCAGCGGTTGGTATGTCGGAGCAAACTGACGCTATTGTTATCGTTGTTTCAGAAGAAACGGGAACGATATCACTGGCTGTTGGCGGGCACCTCCGACGTTACTTAACCGAGGCAAGACTAAGAGAGCAGTTGGCCTTTTATTGGCAAGAGGGAGGGGAAACTAAATGAATCGTCTCCAACAGATCTGGGTCTTTTTATCTCAGCCTAAAGTTTATTGGCGAATCTTTTCCCTACTTTTGGCAATGACGTTTTGGTTATTAGCCGCAGGTGACGGAAGTTTAAGCGGTACAGAACGCATCACCACGATTGCGGTTGAAGTACAAAACTTACCATCTGATTTAGCACTTGTTGGTTCGCCCGAAATGGTGAGGGTAAGAATACGGGGTCTATCTCCCATCTTAAATCGTGGTGAAGATTCCTTAGTGGCAAAAATTGATCTTTCCGGTGCCGAAGAGGGCAGCGAAACATATGCAGTTGATGTTGAGGCCCCGCTGGGGATAGAGGTTGTCACAATTACTCCACGCTGGGTAAATGTTTATACTGAGCAAGTAACCGAGGCGGTTTTCCCTGTAACATTGGCACTTTTGGGTGTGGACTCTTCGAAGGTGGTAACAGGCCTAAACGCCGCACCTTCAGTTGTTACGGTCAAAGGACCGCGCAGTACACTTGAAGAGATTGATCACGTTGTTGCCCACTTAAGTCTTGATAGTCTTTTTGAGAAAAAGGAATTACTAGCACCTGTGCAGGCACTTGATTTTCAAGGGCGAGGTTTATTTGGCTTAGAGATAGAACCTAGGGAAATAGTGGTTTCTTTCAAACAGTCAAAAGAAGCGTCACCTGTTGAAGAAGAAGGTGATGAAGTTGACAGTTAAGGGATGCGGCGTTGACTTAATCGAAATAACTCGAATAAAAAAGGCCCTAAGCAAAGAGCGTTTTAAACAAAAAATTTATACAGAATTCGAGCGGGAATATCTTAGTGGAAGAAGTGCCCAGTCCTGGGCAGCTCGCTTCGCGGCGAAAGAAGCGGTAATGAAATCATTAGGTAGAGGTTGGCTACAAGGTGTTCCTTTTAATTCTATCGAGATTTATAATAATCAATGGGGACAACCGCAAATCAGACTTAAAAGTCCCGCTTTAGAGGTAGCACAGGATTTGGGAATTAAGGGTTTTGTACTTAGCTTGTCCCATACAAAAGAGTTGGCCATTGCTTATGTCATTGCCTTGGGGGAGGAATAGCACATGTTGGTGGTTACAGGTGAAGAGATGCAGATTCTTGAACAGGAAACCCTTAAAATGTTAGGCTTTTCTTCTTTAATCTTAATGGAAAATGCTGGTAGTCGCATTGTGGAGTTTATTAAAAATAAATTTGGGGTTTTAAAAGATAAAAAGATTCATATTTTAGTCGGACCCGGAAACAATGGTGGTGATGGTCTTGTCGTAGCCCGTCAGCTACTGACACATGATGCAAAACCGAAAGTATATTTGCTGGGAAAGACCTCCCAACTGACGGAGGAGAATAAGACGAATTTAGAATATGCTAAGAAACTAAATATTGATTTAGTACAAGTTGATTATGGTCAAATCAGCAAACTGCGATTTAGTCTTAGTATGGCAGATATTATCATTGATTGTATGTTAGGAACCGGTTTTAGTGGACAGTTATCAGCTGAGTTATCTTCGGTGGTGCAGGTTATTAAAAAGATTGCAGTGCCAATAATAGCAGTGGATGTACCGACCGGCGTTGATGCAGCAAGTGGCCAAG
Source organism: Natronincola sp. (assembly GCA_012838515.1). GTDB lineage: Bacteria > Bacillota > Limnochordia > Darwinibacteriales > Darwinibacteriaceae > DUPA01. Next base: position 5,690 of record DUPA01000081.1, read on the forward strand.
TTCTTGGAGATGCTATCCGTGCAGATTTCACAATTAATTTAGGCGCCTATAAGCTTGGGTGTCTCCTTTATCCCGGACGGGATTATGCCGGCGAAAATGTGGTTGTGGATTTGGGTTTGCCCCTAAACGAGAAAGGTAAACCGGAGCGTTATCTGCTTAACGAAGATATCTTGGGCCATTTACCACCACGTGTCCCCTGGGGACACAAAGGTACATTCGGTAGTCTTTTCGTTATTAGTGGCTCTCGCCATTATGCCGGAGCAGCCTTACTTTGTGGGCAAGCGGCACTTCGGAGTGGAGCGGGAACGGTAACTTTAGCCGTGCCCCAAGGAATTTATGATAGATTTGCCCCTTCAGAGCTTATATTGGCACCTTTGCCAGAAACTGAACTAGGTTCTTTTAGTAAAGATGGTTACCAACAGATTCATGATCTTATGCACGATAAAGATATACTCATTATTGGTCCGGGACTTTCAAATGAAGAGGAAACGCTCAAGCTTGTACAAAAACTTCTTAAAGATTGGGAAAAACCGGTCGTTATCGACGCAAGTGCTTTAGAGGCGTTGACCGATGAGTTTTTGGAAAACATCCCAAAAAGTCGGTTAAAAAAATGGATACTTACACCTCATCCGGGGGAGATGGCGCGTTTAATAGATAGTAGTGCAACAGAAATTAACAACAATAGAATAGAATCAGCTGTGAAATTTGCCGAGCAATGGGGCTTGATTCTTGTATTAAAAGGTGCGCCTACCATCATTACCAACGGAAAACGAACGTATATTAATAGTACAGGCAGTCATGGAATGGCAACTGCCGGAACCGGTGATGTGTTGGCGGGCTTGATCGGAGGCTTGCTGGGTCAGGGAGCTGAGCCTTTATACGCCGCGACCATGGGAGTATATGCCCATGGAGCAGCCAGTGATCTTTTAGGAAAACAAAAGCAGAGGACATTAATTGCCGGTGATTGTTTAAGTAAACTATCTGAGATTTTAAGTTAGGTGGAATGTTTTCATGAGTAAGTTGACGAGATCCGTTTGGGCCGAAGTAAGTCTTGATAATATCGCCTATAATGTACAGCAAATTCGCGAATTTATCGGACCTGATTGCGAACTTATGGCTGTGATTAAAGCCAATGGCTATGGTCATGGGGCTTTAGAAACTGCTTATACAATGATTGCGAATGGTACAAACTGGATAGCGGTTGCACTTCCTGAAGAAGCGGTCCGGTTGCGTAGAGGGGGGATCACTGCCCCCATTCTTGTTTTGGGTGCAGTTGGTGCAGATGAATTAGAAGTTTGTGTTGCCCAAGACTTGGTTGTAACGGTTTTCGAACCCCATATAGCAAAGCTCCTTTCTAAGGCGGCGGTAGAGCAACAAAAAGTGGCTAAAGTGCACATTAAGGTTGATACGGGCATGGGCCGTCTAGGTCTTTTATCGAGGGATTTTTTCGATCTGGTAGATCTCGTATTAGAGCTTCCCGGACTAGAAATAGAAGGAGTTTTTACTCATTTTGCCCAAGCTGAAAATCCGGATATGGAGTTCACTAATAAGCAATGGCAGAGGTTTACTGAGATTCGTAAAAGTTTGGAGTCGAAGGGTATTAACATACCACTTTTTCATGCAGCTAACACAGCGGCCGCTTTCTTTTTTCCTGAGTCTCGTTTAGATTTGGTTCGCGTTGGTCTAGGTTTATACGGAATGTACCCCGATGAACGCCGTCCTCTAAAGTTAAAACCCGCTTTAAGCCTAAAGACAAAGATCGCCTTTGTAAAACGCTTACCTGCAGGTAGCCCCGTTAGTTATAATAGTACTTATATTACTAAAATGGAAACTTCAGTGGCCATCTTACCCATCGGTTATGCCGATGGTCTTTCTCGCGGCTTAAGCAATAAGGGCAAGGTATTAATCGGCGGTAACCTTTGTCCCATTGTTGGTAATGTGACCATGGATCATACCATGGTTGATGTGGGGGATCTACCTGTTCAAATTGGAGATGAGGTCATCTTGATAGGTGCCAACGGTCAAGGGCAAATCACAGTTCATGATTGGGCCGAAACTCTGGGGGTAATAGACTACGAAGTCACTTGCGGACTAAGTACACGCGTAGAAAGAATCTATATCTAGCATACGAAAACCTCGCTTTCGCATAGAATTCTTAGGGGGATATTTGTGAAAAGAATTTTGGGCATAAGTTTGCTGGCGTTATTTATCTTGGCTTCATTGGTGCAAGCGATTCATGCCGAGCCGCGGATTATCTTTCAAATGAATGATTCTAAGGGCGATGACTATGGTGCGGGAAAACTATTATATCCGACACATGACGTATTTGTTCGGGGATTATTTGATCTTCAAAAATTCGAGGTGGTTGAAGATTTAGACCACCTATACTTCTATTTTACTTTAGCTACCTTAACAAATCCTTTTGGGGCTCCGGAAGGGTATTTTCATCAGCGCATAGATTTATATATTCACCTAGAACAAGGGGGAAACAACGAAATTGAACTTGGAGACTATTTGCTAAAGACAAGCCCCGAATATGGATGGCAAGTGCATTTAGCAGTGGCCCCTTTTAATGAAACTTTTATTCTTGTGGAAACGGAAGGAGAAAGCAGGGTCTATTCAGAAGGGATCACATCCTGGGTTTTAGAGGATGATCGAACAATTTTGGTGCAAGTTGATAAAAACTTGTTGCCTAAACCTGAGGCTAGTTGGTCTTATTATGTGTTGGTGGGTTCTTTTGATGGCTTAGCATCTGATTTTTGGCGTGATTTAGGAGCAGATTCGTGGCAACTAAGGGGCGAAGGCGTTCCCGTTTTTGACATTTTAGCACCGAGATGGGGTAGCAAAAATCAAAAAAGGCAGTTGACTCAAGGACTTCTTTATCCCGTGAGAGCAAAAGAACATAGATTGAAGAGATACGTATTACTTTTACTCGGTTTTGTCATGTTAATTTTTGTATTCATACTCTGGAGGTGGCATTATGGAAGAGCCTAGCATGGAAGATGTATTCACCTTATATCAGCAAAAAGTCGCCTTATTATCAAGCGCTCAAAAAGAAAAACTTTGTATGGCATATGATGAAGGGATGTCGCCTTTTGTCATTGGATGTGCCATTTTAAGGGCTAAACAGGAACAAAGGCGAAGTCGCATGCAGGGCAAGGAAAAACGCATTTCTTTTAATTATATTTATAGAATTATTGAGGATTGGCTTAATCATGGAATTACTACTGAAGATAGGTTTTTAGCGTACTGGTCTGCAATGAACGAAGAAAAAGGGGCAGAGGGAGGAAACGTAAACTATGCAAAAACTAAGAAAAAAGTCAGTCGGGAAGATTTTACGTATACGGCCCCGAAGCAAGATCGAAGCCTCTTCTCCTTCTTGGATGAATAAGTATGGTCTACAACGTTATTTTAAATCAGGCAAGGTTTGCCCTGATTGCGGAACATTAAGAAAAAAAAGATATGTTTTACACCCCTTCACTCTCCCCGGTTCATACGACAAAGGTCAATGGCTTATTTCCGATTGTGAGTGTGTAAAAAAAGAACGCACTTTAAAACGTCTTGAGCGCGCCAAGGTTCTTTCAATTCCCGGTATCAATCCATTGCCACCGGCGATGCAAAAACATAGTTTTGATAATTTTAAGGTAGGGGCGTTCAATCAGGAAGCACATGAAGCCTGCATCACTTTCGCGCGCAACTTTAGCAAGATTAAGGTCGGTCAAGGTATTATTTTATATGGGCGCTCCGGTACGGGCAAAACGCACTTAGCTTCAGCAATAGCTAATACTTTAAAAGAAAAGCATAGTGTGGCATTTGCATATATGCCCTCATTATTGGAGCGTATGCGTACAAGCAATGTTTCCTTAGAGCCTTTGCTTTCCGTTGATCTTTTAGTTTTAGATGATGTGGGAAGTGAACGGGAAACCGGTTGGACAACCGAACGTTTACTCATAATAGTAGACGGTAGGCTCACAAACTTGAAGCCCACCGTCTTTACGACAAATTATGATTTAGAAGATTTAGAAAAACGAGTTGGAATGAGGGTTGCCTCTCGCATTTTAGGAAACAACCTGCAATTATTGCTACAAGGCCCTGATTGGCGCCTTATTCACCACCGTAACTAAAGTACTTTGCTTAGAAAATCACGTGTACGTTTTTCTCGCGGATTTGAAAAAACCTCTGCAGGAGATCCTTCTTCCACAATAATTCCCTCATCAATAAAGAGAAGCCGGTCGCCCACTTCTCTGGCGAATCCCATTTCATGGGTTACAACGATCATGGTCATACCTTGCAAAGCAAGGTTTTTCATTACCTCCAAAACATCGCCGATCATTTCCGGGTCTAACGCTGAAGTAGGTTCATCAAAAAGGAGAACTTGGGGATCCATGGCTAAAGCCCTTGCAATGGCAACCCTTTGCCTTTGACCTCCGGAAAGCTCCTCCGGATAACTTTGGGCTTTATCGGATAAACCTACTTGTTTGAGTAGTTCTAAGGCCCGTTCCTCCGTGACGTTCATGTCCATACTTCGAGTTAAGCTTGGAGCGAGAGTTATATTTCTAATTACTTTAAGGTGGGGAAATAAGTTAAAGTTTTGGAAAACCATTCCCACCTCTTGCCGAACTTTGTGTAAATTACGCTTAGGATTAATGAGTTCACCTTTGAAATAGATAGATCCACTTGTTGGTTCTTCTAAATAATTAATACTCCGCAGTAGGGTACTTTTTCCACTGCCGGAAGGCCCGATAATAACTACCACTTCGCCAGCCTTCACTTTCATGGAGACGCCTTTAAGAACCTCTAGTTGATCAAAGGATTTATATAAATCGGTGACTTCCAGAATGTTCTTAGGCATGGCGAGTAACCCTTCTTTCTAACAGATCTACAAAACGTGATACGATAAAAGTCATAACGAAGAAAATTACTGCAACAGCAAACCAGATTTCAAAAGGTCTAAAAGTGCGTCCAATAATAACCTGCCCCTTACGAACTAATTCTTCGAGGGCAATTACTGATACAAGAGATGAATCTTTTAAAAGGGCAATAAATTCGTTGCCAAGGGGCGGTAATATTCGCCTAAAAGCTTGAGGCAAGATGATATGCTTCATTGTCTGATAGCCTGACATTCCTAAAGAGGCGGCCGCTTCCCATTGACCTTTGTCTAAAGATTGAATACCGGCACGGACTATTTCCCCAACATATGCACCGCTGTTAATGCTCAAGGCCAACACCGCCGCGAAGTAGGCGGGAATTGGACGTTGAATTAATGAAGGCAACCCATAAAAGATAATAAAAGTCTGTACTAAAAGGGGTGTTCCCCTAATAACATCAATGTAAATCGCTGCTATAAAACGAAACGGGGTTTTGGAGATTCTGAGCATACCTGTTAGGGTTCCCAAAATGATTCCAAAAAAGACCGATACTGCCGTTAGCTGCACGGTTAATTTTGCTCCGGTAAGAAGCATGGGTAAAGAACTTATAATAAGATCCCAACGAAAGTCCAAGATAAAGTCTTCTCCTTCCGAAGAAAAGGTGCGTAACCTTGGCTACGCACCCTCTCGGTAATAAATTATTCAGCACCAAACCATTTTTGATAAATTTTATCGTAAGTTCCATCTTGATGCAGTTGCTCGAGGGCTAAGTTAAGCTTTTCAAGTAAATCGGTATTTCTCTTGTTGACTGCCATGCCATAATATTCATCATCTGCCACGGGACCAACATGCTTAAGCGGTGCATTAGGATTTGCGTCCAAATATGCTTTGGCAACGGGTAGATCCACAATCACGACGTCGGCTACGCCAATAATAACAGCTTGCATGGCTTCTGCTACCGTATAAAAGCGAGATACAGTTTTTAATGCTCCTTCATCCATTAGATCCTCAGCTTCAAAATCACCGGTCGTACTGAGTTGTACTGCCGCTATTTTGCCGGTTAGATCGTCAAGAGATGTAATATTATTGGCATTATCTTTCGTTACAATAGTAAGCAC